>CAMFLN010000048.1 GCA_945957305.1 uncultured Planctomycetaceae bacterium
GCTATTGATCGCCCACTGCTTAGAAGCCGGCAAAACTTTCGCCGCAATCAGGACAACTTCTTTGGCGTAGCTGGTCGCGATAGGCCTTCTGGTATGCGGCTTGGGTCTCGGCGCTTTTGAGCTGGGCAAGCTCATACTCGGTAAACTGTTGATGGTCGGGTGACAGACCGTCCGAAGATCTTGGCGTCGCGTTCCGAGAAGGCTGGTCAGTCACCGGATAATCCTGTTGCTTGCACAGGAGAAGTACCCCGGTGATCGACACCGATCGGTGACCATACCAAGGCGTCGTTGGAGAGTGCGGCATGGTTGCTGTGCAGCGGACGACGGAATCGCCGTTCGCATGCACCGTGCACTGCTCCGGTGGGCTATAGACGGATGTTCCACGTTATGCAGTTCAAAAGGCCGCTCTCTTTGGACAGGCCGCGGCAGTCCACGCCGATCACTTTTGTGTCCGGAAAGACGTTCCGCAGGACTTCTTCGGCCTCTTTGTCCGCGGCGATTTTGTAGGTCGGGAACAGGATGAGTTGCCCGAGGCGCAAAAAGTTGACGTAGTTGCCCCAGGCGGATTGCCAATCAGATTTTGTTGGCCGTGGCTTGTGGGGGACGACAATCGTACTTAGCCCGGCTTGCGCGAGTACCTTGCTCAGCCGCTTGTGGTACGCAGGATACAGGTCCCGATAGTCGTTGAGCACCACGGTCCTGTCATCGATAAATCGGAGCATGCCGTCCGCGTGACCGATCGCGTCGTACGGCTCGGTCGGAACTACGATTAGCTTCACACCGAGCATGGTTCCCAGAGATCGCCGCAGGTCCTGGCGCTCAACGTCTGCGTTCTCGCGGTAAATCTTGTCCGTAGTGCAGGCGACATGGCGATGGTGGACGACATTGCCACCGTCGAGCACGTAGTCGGTCCGTTTCATTTGGTTTGGGCGGAAGGCGATCCCCTGCACTGTGTCAATGTCTGTGACCAGGTGCTCGTACTGGCCGCGCATGTAGTCCGGATAGTACCGGTACCGCAAAAACGACTTGGCATGGATCTGTAACGGCATATAGTCTCGGCACCAGATGTCTTTCGTGTTATGGAGGTAGTGCCAAGAAACCTTCTCGGTATTGAAAATGGTCTTTAGAGCACGGCACAGCACAGGGTGTCGTGCGGGAAGCAGACCTGACAGGTAAACGGTGTTTGTTTCGGAATCAGGTAGCATTCGTTGTCGGTCGCGCTGTTCATTCGCCTGTAGTTTCCGTCTTCTTCGCTGGACGAAGTCGTGGTCATTCCCAGTCTAGCTCGGACGCCGTGACGCCGCGGAGTCCCAGGTCGAACCCCAGCACGCGTGCCAGTTCTTCTGGCTGGCCAGCGATCATCTGTTCGTGTTCATCGAAGATCGCTGGTGCCGCCGACGGCAGGTTGAAATTCCTTCTCACCTCCGCCAGACCGTTAGAGCCAATCGGCGTGTCACCGCCGTGATAGACAATTGGCAGATTGCCCCGTCTCCAACCAACATGACCAAGAGCCCGGCACACTCGCCCTCTAGGGAGGCTGCAGTAGTCGACGGCCCGGAACGACCGCCCCCATTGGTGGGCCAGGGAATCCTGCACGTGCCGCCACACATAAACGTGGTCTGAGCTCGGTCGCCAGTCATCGAAGAAGGCTTGGACTACCCATTGCACCTGGCGCTGCGCTGCTGTCGGTAGTGGCACCCAGTAGTAGGCGCCCGTTAGACGTCGCTTTTCAGCTTTGGCTTGGTCGAGCGACGATTCCCGCAGACGATCGCGTAATGCCTCTCGCGTACTGGCGTCATAGGCAGGATTGCGCAGGATCGTTGTGAGATCGGGTCGCTTGTTGTTTGTCCGCTTGCGCGTCGGGGATGTCCTACAGGCGTGATCTTGCGACCATTGCTGAGTGAAGGCACGGTACATAGCAATCGCAAAACCTGCCTCAGTCGTCGTTCTCGATCGCCATACTGGTACACGTGCTTGGCGACACCCTGGGGGTCTTGATCGGGACAGCTCGATGGCGTCGCAGCGCCGCAAAAGCATGGACGATTCGGATGTCGTTGTCGGTCTTGTACCGCAGCGTTTGTTCCACGATTTCCACGTGTCGCGCGTCCGTCATCTCATGTTCGATGACCGATTCGTGGACCGGTTCGCAGTTCAGACCGAAGCGCTGCTTGATGTGTCGTGTGGCGAATTCGCCGCCGTGTTCCAGCTTCCAGAAACCTTCCGGCTCTCTACTCACTCGACCGCGAGGGATCCCCTGATATGAGTCGCGCGTCAGCGCTATCGAGTCCAGTTGCCACGCCTTGGCGATGTGCTCAACCACTTCCTCGAACTTTTGAACATGGAATACTTTGGCTTCTTCGTCAGGCGGTGACGCTGGTGTCAGTGGACCGTGAGCATTGAACGCAGCCATATGCCATCCGAGTGGTGTTGGGTACCAGTACCAGATTCCGCCGGTGGGCGCCGTGCGGGCTCGCTGCAATCGCTGCAGGAGTGCTGGCGACAATCCAAAATGCGTCAGGTCGATCATCAATCCTCCGAGCTTGTGCTACGGAACGGATCGAGGCCCGCGCCGCGCTTTCCCGTCATAGATACCCGACTCGTCTGCCTACAGTGGGTCAGAGAGTCGTGTGGCGTCGTGGCCTTTTCGGCACGGCGCTGGGGCGCTTTGCAAGGACCTGGGAGATGCCTTCCTGCTTGTTGCAAGCAATTCTCTACTAGATGACGTGGCGATGAAATCGCTCGGCCGTGTCGGCTCGGTGTCTTCTTAGGTCGACTACCCTACGGCTTTCATAGAGACGTTAAAAATATGGTCAGCGGATTTTTAGTCGAGGTCCCCAATACGGCGGCTTAAAACGCAAAGTAGTGCGTTGAGTGTGACGGCAGGGCTCAATCTGTCGATCGCGTTCGCGATTTCGCTCGCGCATTGATTGCCAGTGCTTTTTGGAGTTCCTCGATCAACATCAGTCTCAGCTTCTCTGGCTTGACAACCTGCACGCCGCCCGACCAGCCCAGTAGCCACCAGAAGATTTCATCGAGGCCGTCGACGTGGAATTGCAATGTGGCCTTTCCATCTGCGTGCCGCGCAACCTGCTGTGTCTGATGCCAGGTCGTCTCCAGAACGAACGGTGCCGCTTCTTTTGAGAATAACAGCTCAACGTCGAAAGACTCGTTGCCTCGATACACACCCCAGGCGTTCCCGAAATATTGTTTCAAGTCAAAGTCCGCCGGCACGTCGGCTTGAGCATCTACACGGCGCAGTGACTTGAATCGCTGCACGCGGTATGTCTTGGGTTGATCTTCGCTAATGGGCCGGGCGATGAGGTACCACGCCTGTTGGACCAGGCATAGTCTGTAAGGATGGAGTGCAAGCTTGACGGGCTTCTCTTGGTAGGGGCTCGCGTACTGACCCATCAGCTGCTTTCGTTCCAGCAGTGCCCATTGAATTGTCCGAATTGCATCCTGGCTGCGGCTGTGGTCGGCTAACTTCAGGTCGAGGACTGAGATTAACTGTTCGGCATCGTCCAGGCGTTGCTTGTCTTCGTCAGAGAGCGTTGCTGCCAGTTTTCGCGTCGTTGGCCCGGCCCCTTGCCCGATGACGAGCCCTGGTGTGTTGGCCACGACCGTGGCCGTGGCCTGACCCAGCAGTTCGTCATCGGTCAGCTTCAGAACCGGGAATTGCCAACCCGGTCGCACCCGATAACTCCTCGCTGTTTCGTCGAAGTACCAAGGGATGCCAGCCATCTCCAAAACCTGTAGGTCTCGATAGACCGTCCGCTCGGAGCACTCCAGTCGATTGGCAATCTCCTGGGCATCGTGACGTCCGCTGTCGAGGACAACCTGCAGGACCCGCCACACCCGGGCAATGCGATCGGCCTGGCGTACTCGGCGGTCAGCGTCAGTTCTGGCGGTCGGTGCGAGTTTCTTTCTTGCCATCATCTCATGTGGCTCCGCGGCTCGGGCTGCCCTTCCGTTTACGAATGTCCGAGACCACTGCCAGCTGTGGGTCAATGAAGAACCGCTTCCGACCAGCACGCCCACTGGCCCGCGTCTGGCCGCCTCCGACGGTAATCTGACTTGGTCACATCGACTCAGCTTCACCGGAGAGAGAATCCCCTTGGACTTCAACGGCTACTCGGAACGCTTTTCTCAAACATTCCGCCGTAACCTCATGTGCATGAGTTGGCACACACGGGCGATGCGGTCTGCTTGTCGCAGACGACAATCCGGCATCCGAACGGGTGCTGCGAACGGGTTCTTTCTTCTTGGCCATCTCTACGCGTGGTTCAGCCAGCGGGGGACTCACCAGGGATTTGAGGACTCGGGTGAATGCTGCACCTCGTCGTCATCGTAGTCGAACACTACCCCGCATTCGTCACACCCGATCACGTTCCAGGGGTCGGTGCGCATAGGTCCCACAGCTTCCTGTGGAATCTCGACCACACTTCCGCAGTTGGGGCATTGCACAAAATCCATGAGTTTGCTCGCCCGGTGTTTGGCTCCGGAGATCGAGTCGCCGCACGACAGCACATGAAGCGATCTGTCGCTCACGTGGCGTCCGCGCGCTCCCGGCTATTCACCCGATGCCCCTGTTCGTAGATCCAGCTGTGGGCCTGGTCGACGACCTTGGCCACGAGTGGCAGATCGTCTCGGCCGAAGCTCTCGGACCGCTTCCACTCGTCGGCGTCCTTGTAGAGCCGTGCAAGCGTGACGTTGTGCCGGAAGCCATTGGGTGTCTCGTTCTCCCAGATCGTGGCCTTGATGCTGCCGAGACGGATTTCGTGGGCCGGCTTTTGTTTGGACATGGTCATGTTCCTGAAGGAAAGGGGGGATTCGCTGTCCTTAGTACCCCGCTGACGCGTCGAGCGCCACGACGGGAAGGTTGCATGAGGGCGACCGCCGGCGTCCTCTTCCCGCAGTCGGAAATACGGACAGCAGCACGTGGCTTACGGCGCGAGTGCCGCTACTTGAACCTGCGGTGATTCGCGACCGGGACAGGCTACCGGAGGCGATTCTTCGGCCGGCGCTGGGTTGGCTGCACGGTTGCGAGCGGCACGGTTCGCCGGTGCCGTTGGCTTTCATCGGGCTTCGAACCAGAACGCCGCCCAAGGGAGGGGTCGATCGTGGTTCAGATCCCCCCAGCTGTTTATCCGCTCGTTCGTGGTTGCAAGAACCGGCGGTTCCCGCTGAACCTGTGGGCTTGCGTCTGCTACGGCGAGGGGTTCGGCGCGGCAGGTACTTCCTCAACCGCAGGTTCAAACGGCACAGGCCCGGCCAATGCCTGTTCCAGTTCGGCCAGGCGGCGATGGTAGTCGGCAAGTGCCTCGATCCACTTCATCTGACCATCGATCAATTGGCGCTGAGCTTCAATTAGCGACAAAAATGCAACACGACCTGCTTCATAACCCGCTCGGGCTGCCTTGATGTTCTGGTCAATGGTCGGCAGAATGCGCGTATCATAAAGAGCAAACACTTGGCGGCTTTCATTGACGCGCTCGTACGCGGCCTGTACGTCGTTGCGGATTGTATCGACCTGTTGCTCGAATTCCGCCCGCCGCTGGCTGACGCGCCACATTGCTTCACGCGCTGCTGCTTGTCGTCGCTGCTGATACAGTGGCACGTTCATATTGACGCCGACCTGCCCGCGTTGATTGACGCGATCCCAAAACTGGTCGTAGCGGCCGCCAACATCGAAATCAGGGAGAAACTCCTTGTAAGCAAGCTGCACTTGCGATTGTTCGGCGCGGACTCGGGCGCCGATGGCCGCAAGGTCGGGCCGCCGACCGATGGCCATTTGATAAAGCAGCTCGGGCTCAGGTAGCAATTGCGGCGAACCGACTTTGTGCGGCGGTGGCGGCAGCGCCACGTTGGGTAGTCGATGCAACAGGGTATTGATGCGAGCCACCGTTATGTTGGCGCTGCGATGAAGTTCGACTTGCTGACGCGCCAACTCGGCCAATTCCACATCTGCCTGCAGAACATCCTGCTGAGTAACTTCGTTTGCCTCGTATTTTGCTCGTGCCACGTCGCGGAACTCTTGCAATCGGTGGGTGTTGTCGCTGACAAGTTCCAGTTGGCGTAGAGCGAGGAAGTAGTCAAAGAATGCTGTGCGCGTTGTCGCCTCTAGGCGCACGGCGAGATCACCGGCCTCGAACGACGCCGCGCTCGTCTCTGCCTGCGCCACTTGCCCACGCAATTGCCGCTTGCCTGGCCATGGAAGTTGCTGGGTAGCACCGACCATGAACGAAGACTGGAAGTTCTGGTCGTTGAAGCTGCCTGGTGCCATCAGCGACATAAACGCTGGATCGGCGAGCGAGACGACCTGAGGATATCGCTGTGCTGCCGCGCGCCATGCGGCTTGCAGCGCGGCGAGCGAGCGATTGCGAGTAAGCACTTCGCGTACAAGGCTATCGACCGAAAGCTCGCCTTGATAGCTCAATGGATCGTCGATCTCACCCGGCGTCATCATCGTGTAATGTCGCTCGCGGCGCGTGACGAGATGTGCTGGCGGAACCGAAGCTTCCACCGGAGAGACAACCGGTAGACGTTGTGCGGTAATGGGCTGAGAATCGGAAAGTGGCGCCGAACTGCCGGGCTGTAATACTGCGGGCCGATTGGGCGCGGCGACCGATCGCCCCGAGGACGGAGTGAAGCGCAGTCCGGGTAGCGCAGGCTCGTCGGCTGTTGCCTGGGATTGAATGGTTAGGCAGCCAAGCGTCAACGCCGCAGCGATTACCGCTAACTGCGCGCAGACCCCGGCCGGCGACGAGAGCGGCATCGCGGCTCCTTCGGGCAAGTCGGTGTTTGGGTCGGCTGGCGGGTTAGCAAGCAAAGGCAGAGATTTGGCAATCCCGGCCCTTTCTTGGCATCGACCGGCTCAACCGAACTTTTGAGAACACGCTGTCGCTAGCGGCACAACCGTTACGATTCGGTAGCTCAACTGGCCTCCCTGTCTGAAACTGACCATAGCCCTTATGGGGGAACAGGATACGGTCACTGACAGTTGGCGATTATCCTAAGCCATGCTGTGAATATGAGTGTTGACGGGATACCCCCACGTCCGATATGAAACGCCAATGGGCACAGGTTGCCGAATCTTGACTCTCGCACTAACTCGCATACAGTAAACGTGGGTTGGTAGTGGGTACTCTGCATGCATTTCCGCCGAAGCCAATTTGCTGCCGCAATCATGTGGGGGATGATTCCCTTGGCATTGTTGGGCAGTATGCCTGGGGCGGCTTGCATCTGCGCCAACGGCCACTACAAGTTGTTTTGCTGTGCCGGGGCGTTAGGCCATGCGGGATGCAATGAGCGGAATGGCGGAGTGACATCGCCGTCTGCGAGTTACTCCTGCCCATTTTGCCGTGGCGAGAAATCCGCCAGCAGGACGGCTCATGTCTGTTGCTCAAGCGGGCAAAGTCAGAGCTCGCCCACGGGCAAATGCTGCCAATTGGTCGCTCGTAGCCCAGCGGCTGTGTCTGCGGAGGTTGTTCCTCCTGCTTCAGACGTCTTTGTTGTGGCAATCCTGCCGCCGGCGCTCAACCTTTCTTTGGTCGTACTTCCGACCATCTCCAAGCACGTGGAGCAGATCGATACCGGACCCCCGATCGATCGCGTGATTGTGCTCCGCTGCCTCTTGATTTGATGCCGACAACGACGCTCTGCGCGAGCGTTCGGCGTCCCGCTCTCATCGTGCGTGTCTTGGTCGATTGACGACGTTGCGCACGACTCTTGAGCGATCGCTTGCGTTTCACGCATAGCTGCGTGCGCCCGTCGGTTCGTGATGCGTTGCGCAACGTCGCGCAGGCGAAGTTTTTTCGATTGGAAAGCAGTCCGCCAATACGTTGGCCGTCCCCATTTACGGATGACCCAGGATTGTCGGGCCTATTTAAGGGAGAGAGTTCCATGTTGAAGTTCATAGCTGTTCCCCTAGCGATGGTGGCGATTTCTTCGGTTAGCACCAGCGATGCGACAGCCGGCGGGTGCGGTGGTTGCAGCGCTGGAGGTGCGTCCAATTCGTGTGCGGCGATGCCCGCCATGAACATGGACGCCGCTCCTACGGCGCCGACAGACTCGGCCGCGGCGCGCATGCCTAGCCGACGTACATACTCGTATCAGCCTTCGGGACCCATCTATCGGGCGCCGATGATGCGCAGCTACGGCGGCTCAGGGGCGCATGACGCGGGCTTTAAGATCCGCGGGAATTACGGTCGGTAGTTGTTTCTGGTTCGCGGAGGTTCCCGGTTCGCGATCGTGCGGCCGGGAGCCTTCGCTATTCCAGCTCAGAGATGCGGAACAATCCGGAGCGAGGAGCGAGCATCACTTGTTTTGAGCATGTGAATTCACTCTTGCGAAAGGGACCGAACGATGAAGCCCCGATTTGCAGCACTCACATTGGCCGCCGTGGCATCGATCCTTGGCACAGCGGCCATTGCCGCTCCGCCCGCGCGCCCGTTTGCTCGGAAGGTAACGCAGCTACAGCAGCAGTTGTACACGTGCCCAATGCACTCAGACATCCGTTGGACACGCCCAGGCGCCTGCCCGGAATGCGGCATGAAGATGGTCGCCATGAAGGCCGGCGCGGGGACGGTTGTTCGACAGAACGAATCAAAGACCATGCCAGGAATGCCCGACGAGTCATCAAACCACAACCATGACGGCATGGAAATGAATCACAACGGAATGGGAGGAATGTCCGGCGGCATGGGCATGGGTTGCGGGTGCATGGATATGGGAGGCATGAGCGGCGGAGGTGCCTCGGCGGGCCGCAAGGTCATGGGATCGGGCAGTTATGGCCGTGGCGGTGGAGGAGGCCGCTGCGGTTGTTGATTTTGCAACACCAATTGAGCGAGTCAACATCAGCACGAGTGTGCCCGCAATGGCATGAGGAATGATCGATGAGGCAGCCGTGGTTAAGGGACGGGTTAGCAAGCAACCAAAAAAGTTGTTCCGTTTCGGCGCCACGGCTGCCCTTTATCGACCTGATGGCACTCAGAGCCAGCAAAATCGAGCTTCCGATGCAGAAGGATGCCAATATGACATTTCGACCAAGTTCTCGACGCCTGATTGCACTGCTCGCATCCGCCGCGAGTGCAGCAGTGCTGTTCATGTTGCTGGCGAACGAGCCGGCGAGTACCGCCGCACCAACAGAAAAAGGCGGCGAGGACCATGCAAAGGGTCCGATAGGCGAGCTCATGCGGTGCCCACTAACCTTTGCCGGGGTCCACCTGATGAGGGATGATCCGTCCGAAGCGCGGGTTGCTTACCACTTTTGCAAGCCGGTCAGCGCCGACCTGAATCAATGTGTGCTGTATGACGGCACGGGGCCTGACGCGCGGCTGATCGGCGTCGAATACCTCGTGAGTGACGAGGTGTACCGGAGCATGCCCGATGAGGAAAAGGCATTGTGGCACGATCACAAGTTCGAGGTTGACACGAAACTTTTGAAGAGCCTCACCCAAACCGGTGAAGACGAGAGAAAGACGCTTTCCCGTGTGCGAACGATGTGGGGCAAAGTCTACCACACCTGGGTTGATGGCAAGACGTATCCGCGCGGGCCTGCGAGATTGTTTTGGTCGGTGACAGGGAAGAAGCCGTACGTATTGCCGAACGGAACAGAATTGCCGTCCGAGCTTGCACAGTAGATTGATAGCCCTTTTCTGGTCAATACGACAGGAATGCGACTTAATTGGAGAGTTGTAGCCATGCGTGGAAACAATCGTATACCCTTCGACTCTGAATTCGTTCACGACAATGAGCCTCGTCCTGACGACGAAGGGGGCTTGCGGGCGCCACCGGGATTAACCGGCTGGCGGAAGGCCTGGTGGTGGTTCGACTTCATCATTCTGGTGAAGCTCGCGCGGCTGCGCTTTATCGGCATCCTGGCGCTGATTGGCATCATCATCACGCAATGGGACTTGTTGACGGCGTACTACAACAAATGGACGCGGCCGGCGAGCGCCGCTGAGGCTGCCCATTCAGATTCCGAGTGGTTCTGCCCGATGCACCCGGCCGTAGTGCGCGACAATCCGCGCGACAAGTGCCCGATCTGCTTTATGCCGCTGTCGAAGCGCAAGAAGGGCGAGTCGCACGTCGAAGCACTGCCTCCCGGAGTGGTCAACCGCGTTCAGCTCTCGCCGTATCGTGTCGTATTGGCAGGCGTGAGCACCTGGCCGGTCGACTATCGGCCACTCACGAAGGAGATCGA
>CAMFLN010000049.1 GCA_945957305.1 uncultured Planctomycetaceae bacterium
TGCGCCACGGTGCCACTGACCGCATAACAGGCGGCCGTGCCCAAGGGCAGTCCCAGCATAAAAACCGCCAAGGCACGGGCGCGACTCGTGGCCGGAAACAAATCGCCGATCAGCGACGACGAGGCCGGAGCGCACGTTGCTTCCCCCACACCGACGGCCAACCGCAGCCCGGCCATTTGCCAGAAATTCTTGGCCATGCCCGAGGCCGCGGTGAGCAGACTCCAGACGAAGACACCTCCGGCCAGGATCATTGACCGGTTGCCCCGATCGGCCATGCGTCCCAAGGGAACGCCCACCGCGGCATACAGGACTAAAAACGCCGTGCCGAGCCAACCTAGCGCGGTGTCACTCAGCTCCCACTCCTTGCGTACCAACTCGCCGACCGCGCCTAAAATGTTGCGATCGAAGAAATTCATCATATTGATGGCGAACAAGACGCAGAGCGCAAAGACAGGCCCAGTGCGTGGTTTCATCGGCGCGTTTCCCAAGCCGTTGGAGAGACGAAAGTACAAAAGATGGTCCCTGCCGCAGGGGACCTGTGGTGCCACCCTCGCACCAAGGCAGAGCGCGCGGCCATTGAAGCAGCGCATTTTGTGACGCACAATCTCGGGCGTCAAGAAAAAAATGCAGATCGGTTTCGTGGCCCCGCGGGATTCTGGCCGGGGCCGGCATCGCGCCACAACAGCGCAACCGTCGCTACCGTCGCGACTATTGAAAGCCGTGTGGATGCGTGCTGTGCCAGCGCCAGGCGGTGGCGACGATCTGTTCGAGTTCCGGATAGCGTGGCTGCCAGCCCAATACCTCACGGGCGCGGGAAGCGTCAGCCACCAACTCGGCCGGGTCACCTGGCCGGCGCTGGGCCATGCGTACCGGGATCTCGCGCCCTGAAACGCGCTGGCAAGTGTCGATCACTTGCCGCACGCTATGTCCACGGCCGGTGCCCAGGTTGAGTAACAGCCCCTTGCCCGGCGTCAGCTTTTCGAGCGCCAGTACGTGCGCCGAGCCCAGATCATCTACGTGAATGTAGTCGCGGATGCAGGTACCGTCGGGCGTGGGATAGTCGTCGCCGTAGATCGTGATCGCTTCTCGTTGTCCCAGCGCGACCTGGATCACCAGCGGAATGAGTCGCGACTGTGAACGGTCGACTTCGCCGAGATCGCCATCCGGACTCGCCCCCGCGGCGTTGAAATACCGCATGACCGCGTAGGCCAGCCCATACGCGTGGGCATAATCGGCCAGCGCACGTTCGATCACCAGCTTGCTGAAGCCGTAGGGGTTGATCGGGCGCTGCGGTGTCTCCTCGGTGATCGGGATTACGTCAGGGACGCCATAAGTGGCCGTGGTGCTGGAGAAGACGATCTTCGCGACGCCAGCGCCGCGCATAGCTTCGAGCAGGGCCAGACTGGCGACCACATTGTTCTGGTAATACTTATGCGGTTCGCTCATCGATTCGCCCACCAGGGCGAAGGCGGCGAAATGCATCACGGCGTCGATGCGCTTTTCGCGCAAGACGGCCTCGAGCTTCGCACGGTCGGCAACCTCCCCCTCGATCAACCGACCCGGCAGTGCGGCCGCGCGGTGCCCGCGGGACAGATTATCGTAAACCCAGACTTCATAGCCGGCGCGCGAGAGCAGCCGGGATGCGTGGCTGCCGATATATCCGGCGCCGCCCGTGACAAGAATCCTCACGCGTGTGATCTCCTGCGAATCGGTCGTTCCAGGCTGAAGGGGCAGCTCCGCATTACCGAGCGACAGATGTATTGCCCACGTGGCAAAGGCTGCTAGCTAGACAAAGTGTAGCAGCCGTTTTGTTGGCGCGTTCGGTCCGCACGGAATATACGTTTTGCGCGGACATTTCAGTCGGCGCGGCGCCCGATCCGAATGTCTTTACAGGCAAGCGGCCCCCTGGCACAACGGGAATTCAGCATGGCACCCTCGAAACGCAAGCAACTCAGGGCCGCGGCCCAGCCGTCGCGTGCGGCCGAGCATCCCTGGGTCGAGGCCTTCTCCAGCTACCTGCAGAGTGAATGCCACCTGGCGACCAATTCCGTCGTTGCCTACCGCCGCGACTTGCGCCGCTTTTACGAATGGCTGGGCAATCGCCAGGTCGCCAAGCTCACGATCAAGGATCTGGCCGACTATGCCGGTTGGCTCCACGATCAAAACCTGGCGCCGGCCTCCTTGGCGCGCCACCTGGTCTCATTGAAGCTCTTCTTCCGCTACCTGCAACTGGAAGGGATCCTCTCCGACAACCTGGCCGAGCTGCTTGGCAGCCAAAAGCTCTGGCAGCGCGTGCCCGAGGTGCTCGGTCCGCAAGTGCTCGAGCGGATGCTCGAGGGTCCGGCGGTCGGCAGTTCCTGCTGGCGCCGCGACCGCGCGCTGCTCGAACTGCTGTACGCCAGCGGCTGCCGAGCTTCGGAATTGTCGAACATGCAGCTCCGCGACGTGAACCTGGACGAAGGGCATTGCCTGTGTCACGGCAAGGGAGATAAGCAGCGCATTGTGCCCCTGGGACGCCGGGCGATCGATGCCTTGCGCCAATACCTGGAGCATGAACGGCCGAAACTCGCCGCGATGTCGATGCTGCCGCCGGCCTGGGTGATCCTCTCGCGCCGCGGGCAACGGCTGCGCCGCGAACGCATCTGGGAAATCGTCAAGCGCTATGCCGTGGCCGCGGGTGCTCCGGAATCGGTGGGACCACACACGCTGCGGCACACGTTCGCCACGCATTTGCTGGCCGGGGGCGCCGATCTGCGGCAAGTTCAGGAAATGCTAGGACACGCCAGCATCGCAACGACGCAAATCTACACGCACGTCGATCCCACGCGATTGAAGGCCGTGCATAAGCAGTTTCATCCGCGGGCTTAAGTGCGGAATGTCCAATATCGAAGGAGCGAATGGCTAAAGGGCTGCACATTCGTCATTTGTTGATTTGGCTTTCTTTAGACATTCGCTCCTTCGAAATTCGTCATTGCCGCGCTCTACTTCGCCCAACTGCTGCTGGCATATCGTTCCTTGAGCAACTGCGTGGCCTGCAAGGCGCGCTCGGGCTTGCCCAGCTCATTCCACAGCCGGGCTAGATTCGACAATGCCTCGGCGTGCGCCTCGCGGTTGCCGCCAAACAAGAGATCGACGTGCAGATACGCGTACAGCGCATCCATCGTCGCCCCCTGCTTTTGCCGGTAGCAATTTCCCAGCGTGACGTAAGCGCGAGCATTCAGGTCCATGTCCTCAGGATCGGCCTGGTCGATCACGGCCTGCACCTGTTCGATCGCGGCGTCCGCTTGTCCCGTGGCCGCCAGGCAAGTTGATTTCCCCAGCTGCGCGGCCAGCCGCAGCGAGGCCGCGGGGCCCTGCGCATCGCCGGCCAATTTCAAAACGTTGTCGAAAGTCGCGAGCGCCTCGGGATATTTCTTCTGCAGCACGAGAATGCGCCCCTTGGCGACGCCACCGCGCATTTTGTACTCGGGCCAGGGCGCCCTTTCGATCGTGGAGTATTGTTCCAGCGCCAATTCCGGTCGATTGATGGCGGCAAACAGGTCTCCCAACATCTCGGTGGCCGGCAAAAAGTGATAGTTCGTCGGGTTGTCCTTCACAAAGGCCCGCATCTCACTGCCGGCTTTGGGAACGTCACCAGAACCGCCGAGTGCCAGCCGCGCATGGCACAACGCCTTGTAGAACTGCAGATCCTGTTTGACTTCGGCACGAGATACTTTGGCCGGGTCGATTTTTTCCAGCGACTTGAGAGCGCCTTCGATATTGCCGTTGGCAATCTCGCTGCGGGCAAGCTTCAATTCGGCCGGCTCGCTGTCGTAAACAATCGTATCGATGTCGCTGACATTGATTTGCTTCTTCTGGCCGGCGGCCATATCGAGCGTTACTTCGGTCGCCGTCATATTGCTGATCGTGCCCTTGGCCGTGCCGCTCGGACGGAGACGAATCGTATCGTCGGCGGCGCTTGCCATGGTCGCGTAGAGCAGCAGTCCCAAGGCCGTGGAGCAAAGAGTGCAGTTTTTCATGGTGTTCGATACCTCAACTTTTTTCTTTGATTCCGCTCCGTGGTCTGTGTTGCTCTACTCGCGTGGAGGAAATCCTTATTGCGCGGCCGCGGCATTCGTGCTCGCCTTAGTGCCCGGCGCTTCGCCTGATTTAGGAGCCGGCAGCCCGGTTTGCGGTTGGCCCGCTTCCTGTTGGATGCGTTTGAGCAGCTTGTCGTATTTCTGCGGCCAGTCACCGCCACCTAGATCAGGATGCAACTGGGCGATAAGCTTTACCGCCGATTCCGCTTTCTTCAGCGATGCGGCTTTCTCATCTCCCTTTTGTTGCTGCGCCTGCAGCAAGAAGCACTTGGCCTGGTTGTAGCTCGCCTCGTGAAAGACATCCTGGAATTTCTTGTCACGCCGGGTCAGCGCGGCCAGCCGTGTCCAACCCCAGAGGACGTTGTATTCCTGACCTTTGGCGTCCTTCTCCTTGCGGCCGCCGGCAATCGCCAGGTTGTACGTGGCAGGATTCTCGCGTCCCCAATCTTGATAGGTGTAGGCCGCCTCGCGCTGTGCATCGAGCAGCATCGGCTTCTGCTTCAGCACATCGCTCAGCAGGTCGATAGCTTCTTTAAAATGACCGCCGCGACGTTGGCTCTTGGCCATGCGCACCTTCACGGCCAGCAAAGCGTCGGCGCTCGCATAGCCCGGGTCTTGCTTGATCTTGTCGACGATCTTCTCGTCGGTCTTTGCCGCCTTTTCGAAATACGACCGGGCCTCGGGCGAGACGGCGTCGTCGTCCGTTTCATTGCCGGCGCCGAGCCGCGTGTAAGTGTCAGCGACCCAATTGAGCGAGTTGAAATTGTTGCCTTGCTCCTTGGCGGCGATGCGGTCCAGGAATAAATCGAACCCACGCGAGACGGCTTGCAGGTCGCTGGTGCGCTTTTCTTTTCGCAATTCGACGACGTGGTTCTCCAGCTCCTGGCCGAGCGCGCGATAGATCGCGATCAGCATCTGGCTCCCTTTTTCGTCGCCGCTGGCTTTGACGTACGATTCGAGGTCGTTCATGACTTTCTCGGCCTTGTCGAGCTGCTGCGTCGCGACATAGGCACGCAGGGCCGCCTTGCACGTCTCGACGGCGAACGTCCCTTCCGCGGCGATGGGACTTTTTGCTTCGACAAGGGTCAGCGGACCGATCTTGGAATCTTCCAGCAGCTTTACGGCATCAGCCGCACGGTTGGCGTCGACGTAAATCTGCGCCAGCGACAAGGCCGCCGCGGCCATGGTGAAAGTCACGCCCACCTCGGCCGACTTCGCGATCCGCTCGACACCGCTGGACAAGGTTTGTTGGGCCAATGCGCGAAGTTTATCGATCTCTTCTTGCGGAGGACGACTCTCTTCCGGCAATCGCGAGGCCGCTAGTGCGGCAATCCAGATCGCCTGGCCGGCCTTTAACTCGGCTTCGGCCCGGCGGGGAGATTGCTCGGGGATTTTCGCCAGATAAGCCTGGACTTGCGGCACGTCGCGATCGTTTGTGGCAACGATCATCAGCGTCATCCACGCTTCATCCGCTTCGGCCTCGCCCGCAAAGCGGCGGGTCATAAAGTCGGCCAGCGATTCCATGCGTCGCTTCTCGCTGGCGCGATCGTCGGGAGTTGCCGCGTTGTAGGCTTGCAGGTGCGAGAGCAAGGCGATCTTCGCCGCCTGCCGCGCCCCGCTGCTGGTGGGATGACGCTTGGCCAGAAATTCGCCCAACACCGCGGCGTCGAAATAATCCCCCGCCTGATAGGCGAGGTAACACAGATAGTAGCGGGCGTTGTTGAGATCTTCGAGCGGCGTCGCGCGATCGCGCAAATTGAGTGCCTGACGAAACAGCTCGCGGGCTTTGTCGCGCGCCGCGACACTTTCTTTTTCATAGGTCGCGATGTTGGCCGTGTCGTTCAGCGCCGGCGCTGCCTTGATCTGTGCCAACTTGGCCTGCATCACGTCGAGCGATTCTTTCGCTTGCTCGTTCGCCTCGGCGAATGTCGCGGGCGGCTTCTCATCTCCTTCGGCGGTGCCCGCCAGCTCTTGATACATCTTCTTCGCGGCGTCCTGGTACTCGCCGGGATTGGCCGCCGCTTCCTTGGCTTGCTTACGCGCGTCGCGCAGCGCGGTGCGCCGCGCCGCTTCGTCCTTCTTGCCGAGCGATTCTGCATGCTTCTGCAGCGCCAGCGCCGTGTAATAGCGAACCGCCAGCCAGTCCGCACTGCGGCTTTCCGCGCCGCGCACCGGCTTGTTCAACCATTCCATTCCCTTCTGGGCCGCCGTCTCGTAACTCTTTTCCGCATCGCTGGTCCACGCTTGCATCGCCAAATGCAGCGCATGGGCTTTCAACCGGCGCAACTCGTCGGGCTCGTCCGGTTGCGACAAAATTTCCGTAAACGCGCCCAGCGCCTTTTTCATGTCTCCAAGGTCCAGGTAGCAGCGTCCCTGGGAAGTGCTGGCGAGCAGGCCCAGCAACTGGGTCCGATACTTTTCTCGTAAATCGCCGAATTTCGCCGCCGCTGCTTCGAGCAATTTCTTGCGCTCGGCCGAGTCCGCAGGATAGGCCTTCGAGGATTCATACGTGGCCTGAGCCGCAAACAGTCGCGCGCGTCGTAGGTCGACGCGTGCTTCCTGCCGGGCTTCGTTTTGCGCGGAACCGCCTTTTTCACCAGGCTTGGGAAGTGCTTTGAGAAAGTCGGCGTATTTTTGTTCCGCCGCGGCAAAGACCTGCTGTGACTCGGTAAACAAGCCGCGTGCTTCCTCAGTCAGTGCAGCCTTCTGCGAAGCATAGCGCGGCAGATTAGCTCGCAGGAGAAGCATCTTGGCCCGTTCGACCAGCACATTGCCGAGTTGTCCCTCGGCCTCGGCCTTGAGCGCAAGATCGGTTTCGCTTTGCAGAAACTCGGTGAGCTTTTCCCGCGCGACGTTGAGGTGCTTGGCTTTCTGGTCGGCGTCACGCTCGGCGACAGCCGCCGAAATCGACGTCACCCCTTGCTCATAGGCAATGCGTTGTTTGAACTCCGGAGGGACGCGCGGATTGCTGCGCAGCCGGTCGAGGTAGTCAAGCGCCGTATCGTAATAGCCCCGATCGCGCAGACCGTCGAGAAACCGCTGGTAATCCTCGGCGCCCCGCGCACCTCCGGCCAGCAGCAGAAGCAAAGTGAGCGTCCCCGCCCATCGGCCCCAGCGCGGCAAACGACGGCGGTTGAATCGTTTCATAAAGGCGAATTCCAGCAGGCACTTCGATGCGCGACGTGCAGGCGTCGTTACACAAGTTGTCGCCGACGCGTAACAAGCCGCTGCCGAGCAGCCAGGAATCAAAATCATCGGGCACCGCTGTGCCCAAACGGCCGTGCGTGACGGGAAGGGGCCGAACGGGTTCCGGATCCGCTCGTGGGCGCGCCAACCTGTGTGCTAACTCCAGGTTATAAGCTCATGCGCAGCGAGGCAAGCAGCGGTTCATCGTCCCCTCCGTCGACCCGAGAAATTCACGGACCGGAAATCGTTACGATCGACGCAATCGGCCCCGCGATCGTCGCCCGGTCGCAAGCGCCCGCCCCTTGACTTGAGGGACCACAGCCGGATACTCACGAGGGTCCGTTTCCCTGGGTTTTTTCGGCGGTTGCCAGCGGTCTGTCATCGCGGCGCCGCAGCACATTTCGAGATTCAACGAAGCGAGGACGAATTCATGCGTCGTGCGAAGATCACGGTCGTGGGAGCTGGAAATGTGGGGGCCACGACGGCTCATTGGTGCGCTGCCGCTGAGCTGGGAGACATCGTACTACTGGACATTCCCGATTTGGTGGGCGCGGCTCAAGGGAAATCGCTCGACCTGTTCCAGGCTTCGCCGATCGTCGGCTTCGACGCGCGGATTACGGGAACTTCAGACTACAAGGACACCGCCGACAGCGACGTTGTGGTGATCACGGCCGGCATCGCCCGCAAGCCTGGCATGAGCCGCGACGACCTGTTGTCGACCAACGCCAAGATCGTGGGGAGCGTCGCCGAGCAGGTGAAGCGAACGAGCCCTCAGGCCGTGGTGATCGTCGTCAGCAACCCGCTCGATGCCATGGTGCAGCGTGCCTTCGAAGTGACAGGCTTCGCTCCGCAACGTGTTGTCGGCCAGGCCGGCGTCCTTGATACAGCACGCTACCGGGCGTTTCTGGCCATGGAGCTCAACGTTAGCGTCGAAGACGTTTCCGCAATGTTGATGGGCGGTCACGGCGATACGATGGTGCCGATTCCCAGCTGCACCTCGGTCGGCGGTATTCCCGTCACGCAATTGATCGATCCGAAACGCCTCGAAGAGATTGTCACCCGCACGCGCAACGGTGGCGCCGAGATTGTGGGTTTGCTCAAGACCGGCAGTGCCTATTACGCACCAGCCGCGGCCACGACGCAGATGGTCGAGGCCATCGTGCGCGACAAGAAGCGGCTCATCCCCTGTGCGGCGTATTGCCAAAAGGAATACGGAGTCGGCGGATATTACGTCGGTGTGCCGGTGGTCCTGGGGAGCGGTGGCGTCGAACGAATTATCGAGCTCAAGCTCTCTGCCGAAGAGCAGGCCAACTTCAAGAAGAGCGTCGACGCGGTCAAAGAACTGGTCGCGGCTATGGCCAAATTGACCGGTTAATTTTAAGCCATTTGTCCTGGGTATCAGGACCGCTGTGCCCTCGAACCGCTACGTGATGTTCCGGAATTCTTTCCGAGTGACAGCACTGCTGGCGGTCAGATATTTTGCATCGATGTTACAGCGTCCTAGGTCCTCGACGCTGCATCGCGTTGACATGCCGGGGGCGATTGCAGTACAGTCCGATTCCAACGCCCTGATTTGGGAAATTCGGCAGGCAAGCAACCTTAGGCCGTGGCGTTGTGCTACTCGTGTAACGATTTGAAATGGGTGTCGAGCCTGCGTGCTCGAACAGAATCTACATGAACCGTACTGTGGCTATTGCGGCTACTGAGGCTGCTGGGGCACTGCCGAACGCAATCCTGTCCGTTGCCGGCCGTCTGTGATGCCCGTGATGGATCGCAAATTTGAGGAATGCAGGTTGCGTGGGCCTGTATGTCTTGCGGATATCCAGTCATCTCCTATTCCGGCTGCTGTACATGGCCGGTCGATTAATGGGCTCTTTAACAGCGGGCACATCATGGTGCCGTTAGCCGAAACCAACTTGGTCCTGGCTTCGGTCACGAGCCTGCGAGTGGCGTAGAGCTTTTCAGATCACAAAGTCGCCTGAGCATATTTCATGATGAATTGACTTCGCGTACCACGTGCCCCAAGTGGCGTCTTGAAAGCCACCGGCGCGCAGGTTGAAGCAGCGATCTGCAGCACGCAGACAACCGCTGAGCTGCCGATCACATTGTTTGCCCCGGTTCACTACGAACGGAACTACGCTTATCCTCTGGTGGTCTGGTTGCATGGTCCTGGCGATGATGAAAATCAGCTGAAGCGGATCATGCCCGTGATCAGCTTGCGCAATTATGTCGGCGTCTCGGTGCGCGGCACGAATCCGTGCAAGTCCGCCAGTGGCAAGCCGGGCTTCGCCTGGGCCCAGTCGCCACCGCATACGGCGCTCGCCGAGCAACGGGTCGTGGATGCGGTGCAAGCAGCACAAGGCCGGTACAACATTGCGCCGCGCCGCGTGTTCCTGGCAGGATTCGATTGCGGCGGCACGATGGCTCTGCGGCTGGCCTTCTCGCACCCGGCACGATTTGCCGGCGTCTTGTCGTTGGGGGGAGAATTTCCGGTCGGCGGGGCACCTCTTTCCTGCCTGACCGCAGCGCGCCGTGTCCCGGTCTTCCTGGCCTGCGGTCGCGAGAGTCAGCGTTATCCGTCGACCGTGGTCTGTGACAATCTCAAGCTGTTGCATTCCGCGGGAATGGATCTAACTTTGCGCGAATACCCTGGCGGTCACGAGATCTCGCCGCAAATGTTGGCGGACATGGATCGCTGGATCATGGACCTGGTCACGGGCAAATCGTCGCGTCACGATAACACGGGTTGAGCTCCGCGGCGGAGATCCTTCGATAGCCTGCTGCGCGCGCAGCAGGCCACTATTCAATGGCTCGACTGCCTATCC
>CAMFLN010000050.1 GCA_945957305.1 uncultured Planctomycetaceae bacterium
GCGGCTCGGGCGGTGGCGGTGGCGGTGGCGGTGGTGGCGGCAAATCGTCCTTCGCAGCCGGTGGCGGTGGCGGCGGCGGCGGTGGCGAAGGTGGTAAAGGCGGCACCGGAGGTACCGGTGGCACAGGCGGCACGGGCGGCTCGGGTGGAGCCGGTGGTGGTGCCATCCAGATCGTCGCCAATGGTGCAGTGAGCTTTGGTGGGTCGGCTTCCGCAGTCGGCGGCAACGGTACCGCGGGCTCTGCCGGGACAAGTGGCTCCGGCGGCGCAGCAGGTGTAGCCGGGGGTAGCGGTGGAAATAACGGAAACGGGGCCAGTGGCACCGCTGGTGGCAAGGGCGGTGCTGGAGGTACCGGCGGCACGGGCGCGACGGGCGCCGCAGGTGGTTCGGGCGGAGCGGGCGGCGGCGGCGGCGGTGGTACCGTCAGCCTGATCGGCACCACGATTGGCTCCACCGGCACCATCACGTTGTCAGGCGGTAGTGGCGGGACCGCAGGTGGCGGCGGTCACTTGATCTACGGCTCGAACGATGGGACGACTGTCAGTGCCTCTGGTGCCGCGAACACAAACGCGGCCGCCGGAAGCAAAGACGTGAACCCGTTCGTCGGTGGTACGCCGGCGACTCCGTTCATCCCGAACCTGCCGTCGATCGGTGCCGAAATCTACGGCCTCTCTAGCCTGACGGCCGCAGGGTTGTACGGCAGCTTGCCAGCAACTGACGTTAATGGCGCTCCGTTGACGAGTGCATCCGGTGCATTGTTCCGCACCAGCGCCTCGGTGCTGGGGCCCGCGTTTACCGGTTTTGATGCTTTGTTGTTCATCAACTTGACCGCGAACGCGTTCAGCACTCCCGAGATGACCCTCGGTGGCTCGTTGCAACAGCTGCTGGACCGCGGTTACCTCAACAATCCGGCGTTCGGGGGCAGTGGTCCGCTACTGGTCGGTTCGCTGGGCGGTAATGCGGTTTACGCCACGCTGGTGCCCGCCGGCTCAACGGCAAATCCGTCTGTGCAGATTACCTCGGGCGGGAACAATTTCAGCGCCAGCGGTACTGCAATTGCAAACGGGGAGGCACTCTATGTCGTGCCTGAACCGGGGACCTTGCTGATGCTGGCCGCAGGCGTGTTCCTGCTGCCAGTCTTGCGTCGCCGTCGGGGCCAGTAAGCCCCAAGGCTCCGCAAGGAGCGATTTGGTGTCATGCCAGCGAGGGCCGTCTCATGTGGACGGCCCTCGCTTTTTTTGCGCCTGTACCTTGGCCGCCATTGGTAAGACGCAAACCATTCATGCGTGGGAGACTATTCCGCAGGGACGAAGGAACGCGATTGCGGCCGACAGCACACAACGACATGTCAATTTGCTTGTGTTCTGCAACAGGGCAACTCCACAGGAGTTTGCCCTGTCATTGTGAAGCGGGGGGAGCCGAAACATCCGCTGGCAGCGAGCGTAGCGAGTCCAGCTCTCGCCGGGAGACCTCCACGGCAAGCCGGACTAACCAGGCCGGCAGGCGGTCGCCTGGGGAAGACTCGCCTGACACGATTGTCTCGAAGATCAGGTCGTCGAGGCGAATCAATACTTCGGGCAATGCCGCCGCGTTCTGTTGATCGCGATACGCATCGGCTAACAGCATTGTGCCAATCAATCGCAGAACGAGCTCTTCGTCATTTTCGAAACTCCGCAATGCTTCCGTTAACTTGGCGATTGCCTCGTTGACCATTCCCGCGCGATATTCGGCAGCGCCAACTAGGATGAGTGCGCGGGAAGGCGACAGTGGTCGGGCGGCGAGTTGGGCAACTCTGAGGAGGGTTTCCGCATGTTCTGTCCCATGCTTGCCCACAACCAAGGCCAAGGTCACGGGAAAGGCTGACATGACCGAAACGGAGTCATCGCATCGACTCAGCAACTGCACACAGGTGTTGTGATAGCTGGCTTCATCACCGACCGCCCATTGGAGTAGTGCCAGGTAAGCCAGAGATTCCATGGTGCGGGCGCCGTGCTGGCATGCCTTGGTGTAGGCCGCCACGCTCGCGGGCCAATCACCCCGTTCTGCCGACACGTCGGCGAACGCGATGAGATCGTCACGCAACGCAGACTCGTAAACCGTGGATTGATTCTGCGTCACGAGCGCTTCATGAATGTCGATCGCGGCCTGGTAGAGCGCCGCTGCGCCACCCCGACGCCCGGTGGCGCGCATCACTTCAGCGATCGCGCTGCAACTCTGCGCAGCGTTGTGTTTGTACAGATCAATGGCCGGACCGTCTTGAATCAATTGCGCGCGAACGTCCAAAGCCCGGCGATGATTGGCTTCGGCCTCCGTCGAATCGCCGTGGGCAAATTGCGCCATGCCGAGGTTGAAATACGCGCGCCCGAGATCAACCCGATGCGCCAACTCGCCGCCCGATTGCTGCACGAGTTGCTCGCTCAGTCGTAGTGCCGTTGCACAACTTGCGACTGCCTGGGCGGTTTGCGCGGCGGCAAGTTGCGCCAGACCAAGATTTTCATACGCCCAACTGAGCGCTACCTGATTGGCCAATTCCTGCGGCGCCTCGTGGACCAGCTGTCGACAAATCTCGATCGCCTGTTGGCACAACAGAGACGATGCGTCTGCTCGCCCTGCCTCGCGTTCCAGGATTCCCAACTCGACGTAAGTTCCGGCCAGACGTTGCCGGAAAGTACTAAGGGCCGGCTGCGCGCGTGCCAACTGCGCGCGAATTTGGATCGCCTCGCGATATGATTTCTCGGCAGCGGGCAAATCGCCGAGTGTGCGTTGAACGCTGCCAAGATCGACGTGATTCGCGGCCAGATGGTCCTGGTACTCAGCCACCCGAGGATCTTCATCCGCGAGGCGCTGGCGCAGTTTAAGCGCCTGGCTAAAGGCTCGCTCGGCCTCGTGGAGGTTTTCCAGTTGTCGTTGCTTCAAGCCGACATCCGAATACAGGATCGCCAATTGCTCTCGATACTCGGCCACCGCCGGAAACTCACGGACCAATTGCTCACGCAGCGCCACGGCCTGGGACGACAAATTAAGGGCGCTCTCACGATGGACTAACCACGTCTCGACCAAGGCCAGGTTGCTATAGCACCAGGCCAGCCCATCCAGGTACCTCGGCTCGCGCGGAAACCGTTCCACGAGATGTTCGCGAAGATCACGAGCTCTGGTAAAGGCAGTCCTTGCCTCCTCGGCGTGTCCCTCGTCCAATTCTAACAGCCCGATATCCACATCGTTAGCAGCCAGGTTGGCCTGAGTGGTAAAGCGGGCAGTGTCTGCCGCAGCCACGAGTTGTTGCTGCTCGACGGCTTTTCGATACCACTCCAAGGCATCGACCGCATTCCCTCGTCTACGCGCTGCAACTGCGCGATCGACGTAGCTCCATGCCAAGTGGTCTCGGTAGGCGAGCTCGTCGGGCTGTTGCCGTACCAGTTCCTCGCGGATCGCGAGCGACTTGTCGCGCTCAATCGCTGCATCGGCCGAATTTCCAGACAGCTCGAGCAATACCGCCAAATGCTCGCGGCAGCCGGCCAGGTCATCCGCACACACGAATTGCGACGAGCTAATGTGACGGCAGTTGTCCAGTATCTCGACCGCGCTGCGCTCAACAGCAATGGCCTCGGCGAGTCGGCCCTGCTGTTGAAAAAGGATCGCCCTATCATGATGTGCGATCCAAGCCGCCGGATTGCCAGTTAGCGTAGCCTGGTCGAGCGTCTCACAATCATAAAAGACGTGCGTTCGTCGCTCGGCGAGCAGACACAACGGCACAAGGACAGCCAGAGAGACAAGCCCCAGCACGGCTGTCTTGTCGAGCGCAAGCCGTCGAATCGCCAGCACGAGCAGCGCCGCAAACAGCGCGATCAATGCAATCGAGGCTTGATATTGATGATAATCCGCCAAGAAGTTGTCCGTGAGTCCGACTGCCGACCCGAGTACAACCTGGGTTACCACGAGTGAGATGAAAATGAGTGCCGCCGCAGCGGGGCCACGGCCCATCTGTGCCTGCAACCACCACAGGGCGGCCACAAGCGATAGCGCCGCCGCCAGGGGTACATACTGCCGCCACAGACTCGGATCGATTTCGTGGCTTGGATAGACGAAGAGCAGCCGAACGGGCCAAACTAAATTGCTGGCATAGAACCAAATCGATCGGCCAGTCACAATTGCCAGCGATGGGAGCGACTCTCCGAGCGATTCCAGCGGTTGATCGTCGGTGGGCTGATGTGTCGCTCCCATACCGATCGCCAGCAAGGTCAATGCTGCGAAGGGGGCAATGCGCGACCAGTGGCTCCTTGTCAGGCGTCCGGAGTGCCACCATTGCATCACGATCAGCACCGCCGGCAGTGCGACGCTGGCTGGGCTGCTGAAAAGCGCTGCGACATAGAACACAAGCGCCATTCCGTACCTGACGCCAATCCGATGAAAAAGAGGAGACGCGACTTTCCCCTTCACAACAAGCGCGGATTGCCAAAAAGCCAGCAGCGATGCCAGACACAAGGCGAGAGATACGACGTTAGCGGTCGCGCTGGTCCAAGCTACGCTTTCGACGCAGACCGGATGCACGGCAAAGATCAGCGCGGCTAAGCGCGCGCCCGGGACCGCCATCAATGAGAGCAACCGCCAGATGAGCAGCGCCGAAACGGCATGCGCCGCGAGTGAGACCAGGTGGTAGCCCCGTGGTGCCAGTCCCCACACTTGATACTCGATCGAGAATAGGTATCGGATTAGTGCAGAGTTTCCGCGCGGACGAGGGGCAATCCAGCGACCATCGCTCGCTCCACCGGACACCGTCAGCGCGTCTTGCCAAACGAATCGATTGCTGAGCGACGACCAATACGTGACGGTCACCAGCAGGAGGATGGCCAGAACAGTAGGGCAGGCAGCAGAAACGAAAGGCCGGCACGAGAAACTTAGGGGGACTTGCGGCCGTTTCGGTGGCGCCATGATGAAAAGCCGTTGGCCCGGCGTGATGAATCCCCTGGTTCGAGACGATCAAGTCACGAACCTAACGCCGGCCAAGGTTACGACTGGGCGGTCATGTTAGAATCACTCAATTATGAATTCGCCGCGCCGGGGAGTCAACTTGTTCGATTTCGGGATCGCGTGCCCGAGAACGCGCCGCTTGATAGCCGCGGTTGATCGCGAGGTTAAATATCTACGAATGTGTGGCAGGACAAACGACATGTCTCGAGCGATTTGGGGCGCGGCACTGCTGTGGGCGATTTTGGGGACGGCGGTTGTCGCGGCCGTTGAAGGCCCTGCCGAACAACGCTGCGCACACGCAGACCGAGTCGAGAATTTTTCCTTGCCCGACTTTCACGGTCAATTGCACACGTTGGCGGATTACCCTGACCGCGTCATCGTGCTGGCATTCTTAGGCACGGAATGCCCTCTGGCGAAGCTATACGCCCTGCGATTGGTGGAACTGGCTGACGAGTTTTCGTCACAGGGAGTAGTTTTTCTCGGCATCGATTCCAATTTGCAGGACTCTTTAACAGACCTAGGGATATTTGCCCGAGCGCATCAGGTCACTTTCCCGCTGTTGAAAGACAACAACAATGTGTTGGCCGATCGGCTTGGCGCGCAGCGCACTCCCGAGGTGTTTGTCCTCGATCGCCAACACATCGTGCGTTATCGAGGGCGTATTGACGACCAATACGGGCTAATGTCCGGAGCAGGTTATGCGAAGCCAAAGCTTGCGGAACGAAGCCTTGCCAACGCTCTGCTGGAGATATTGCAGGGCCAGCGGGTTACCTTTCCCCTTCGCCCGGCCCAGGGTTGTTTGATCGGGCGCGTCGCCAAAGTCGAGCCGCAGGGGGAAATCACTTACACGAATCAGATTGCGCGGATTATGCAACGCCGCTGTGTCGAGTGTCATCGTGCGGGCCAATTAGCTCCGTTTAGTTTGTCGAGCTACGACGAGGTCGCCGGCTGGTCAGCGATGATTCTCGAAGTTGTCGAACAAGGTCGCATGCCCCCTTGGTTCGCCGATCCGCGCTTCGGCCACTTTAGCAATGATCGCCGCTTAACCGACCCGGAACGCCAGGAACTGGCAGCGTGGGTCGAAAATGGCTGCCCGCGCGGCGACGATCGCAATTTGCCGCCACCTGCGCGTTTTTCCGAGGGCTGGCAAATGGGAGAGCCGGATCAAATCGTGTATATGCGCGACGAACCGTATGAAGTTCCGGCGGAAGGGGTGGTGGATTATCAGTACTTTACCGTCGATCCGGGTTGGGAAACCGAAAAATGGATCGTGGCCACCGAGGCGCGCCCCGGAAATCGTGCCGTTGTGCATCACAACGTCGTCTGGGTACAAGCGGGACCCGCGACCGCAAGCGAACCGACCGAGGCGATCGCCTGGTACGGACCAGGTTTTTCTCCGTTTTATTGCTCACCCGGCACGGCTATGTATGTACCGGCCCGCGCGAAGTTGCGGTTTTCGATGCACTACACGGCCAATGGTGTAGCGCAGTCAGATCGCAGTATGGTGGGTATTCGTTTCGCCGATCCTGCCACCGTGCAAAAGCTGGTGCGCATTCCGTATATGACCGATCGTCGCCTGAAGATCCCGCCAGGCGATCCCAATTATGAAGTCAACAATGAGAGGTCCGTATGGCACAACTCACTAATCTACGGTCTGCTACCTCATATGCACTTACGTGGCAAGAGCTTCCTGTGTGAAGCCGAGTACGCGGATGGTCAGCGCGAGGTATTGCTGGACGTGCCGCGATACGACCCCAACTGGCAACTGCGATATGTTTTTGCTGAGCCAAAACTGCTGCCTGCCGGTTCGAAGCTCCACTTTCGTGCTCATTACGACAATTCTGCGGACAACCCCGCTAACCCCGATCCGACCAAGACGGTCACTGTGGGGCAGCAAACTTGGGACGAAATGTTCGAGTGTCAGTACATGTCGGTCGACGCAGATTTCGACGTTGCCTGCCGGGCGCTGGCGGCCGCATCAGCGTCGCGAGACCTGGACTCAGCACAGCTTGGCGCGGCTGCCGATGGCGTCCGACAATTGCTGGCCTGGGGTTCCCAACACCCCCCCGCACCCATCGCCGGCGTTGAGAAGCAGTACATGGAATTGAAATTCGGCCACGCGGCAGACGTGCGGCTTGACGTGGCGTTTGCCCTGGCCCTCAACAATCAGCGACAGTTTGCCCGAGGCCGACGGCTCGCCGAGGCTTGTCTGCAGGCAAACCCAGAATGTATTGCCGCTCTAAAAACCAAAATCTGGGCCGAACTGTCGTTGCACAGACGAGACGAGGTGTTGGCAGACATGCAAGTTCTGGTGGATCAATTTCGCCGTGACCGCAAAGGCTTCGCGGAGGAGGATTTTTCCAGCGCGGCATATTTTTTGGGAGCAGCGTTATCCTGCGTATCGCTCTTGCCGGAAGAGAACATGGATCACTCGCAGAAGGAGAACCTGAGGGTGAGGATTCTCGAATGTTTAGATCCTGAATTCCGGTCGAAATTCCTGGCTGGAGAGAGCGCGGACGCGGACCAAGCGGCAACTCAGCTGGAGGAAGCGATTGACGACCGTCTGGCAAAGTTGGCGGAGAACGAATCAATCGGCTACGAAGCAGAAGGACGCCGAGTTCTAGAATCGTTTGCCGAGCGCACCTCCCACTGAAACCATGAGTAAAGCCAGGCGTGTAACTGCGGGAAAGAGGCAAAGTCGCACATCAAGAAATCGGTAGATGAGGCCACCGAATTCCCGATGTCCAGCTCGATGTCGACCGAACGATTCTGGGCCATCCACAAGACGCACCGTGACCGCGGTTGTACATCTGCCCGCCAGCTTAGGCATATTCAGGATTACGACGAATTCCTCGACGCCCTGGACCTGGTTTGGCAGAGGTGCTTCGACGCAGCGGCCGCCAATCTCCTCTTGGCAGGCGCCAGCGGTTGACGACAATCAGGAAACTGCAGCCGCTCTTCCCCGCGAGCCGACGTCACTCGGAGCGAATCGGCTATTACGTGGCTAATAACGCATGAAGCGCCTACTCGTTCTGTTGATTCTGGGGGCGATCTGCTGGGGCGGGGCCGTTCTACTGGCGTACAGCGCCGGCAACGTGGTGGGGTCTATTCAACTCGCCGCGTCTGACTTGCTGTTTGTCCGCGCTGGGGGGCCGCGTCTGGGGCGACGCCCGGTTCGTGACGAGATCGTACTTGTGTTGTACGACACCAAGACGGCAAATGCGTTGGGTTATGTCCACCAGTATGAGCGAGACGTGCAACTGTATCGCGCGCTGGTCGCCGCCCAGGCCAAGTTGGTCTTCGATACGCGAATGGTGGCCACCGCCTCGGCAGACGAGTTCCAAAAGCTTCAGCCGATGCTGGAGGAAATGCGATCCATTCGCGACGACGGCACGCTGCTGCGTGACGTGTGGCTGTCGGCCGCGCTCCTTACCGAAAACCACGCCCGCTACGAACGGCTGATCGCCCAAAACGTGGTGAATTCCAATCCGCACGCCGTTCCTTCGTTGCGCTCGAGAATTTATCCGCTCGTGCAGTTCAATGGCTTAGGGCCCTGCGAATCGGCGCCGCTGCTCATCGCCCGCCGCGTTTGGGGGCTGCCCCAGCTGGATCCGGCACAGGTCGGCACAGCGATGCGCGAGAGTGGCATCATGAGCGCCTGGCACACGTACTCGCCCGAGCTGGTCCCCAAGACCGAGTTGCCTAAGAAACCCTATCCCCTAGGGACACAGGAAATCACCTGGCACATGTTTCGGTCGACGACGCCCTTGGTACCGCCAATCGGCTTCTGGGTGAGCTACGACCCGTTGGTGACCTCTTACAATCGGCATTCGTACGTGGATGTTCTGGAGCACGCTACGCCACAGGACTTCGCCGGCAAGGTGGTGATCGTAGGCTTCGAGAAAGAGATCGACCCCACCTCCGATACGTATGAAGTCCCTAGCGTGGCCGGTAAGGCCTCTGCTGCAGAGGTCGTAGCCAGCGCCCTTCAAACGCTGCTTGACGGGCGAATGATGCGCGAGGTCCCGCGGGCCGTATCGCTGGGTGCCATCGCCCTTTTGACCATCGGCCTGACCGTGCTGGCCGGTGTGCTGCGGCCGCTGGGGGCGCTGCTGGCAGCCAGCGCCGTTCTCTTGAGCTACTACGCGGTTGCCACGCTGGCCTACCGCGCCGGCTGGTACGTGGACGCCGTGGTAGCACCGGCCGTTGGACTCGTGGGGGGCGTGCTGGGAGGCAGTTATGGTTCCTGGCAAAACTTGCGGGCGCGGCAGCGGGTGGTCGATATGTTCGGCCGCTATGTGCCGCGGGCGGTCGTGTCGCAGTTGATGCTCAAACCCCAGCTCGAAGCGCTATCTCTGGGTGGCGTAAAGCGCGACGTCTCCGTACTGTTCGCAGACATACGCGGCTTCACCTCTTTTTCGCAGGACATGCCCCCGGAAGAGGTGCTGCGGCAGTTGAACAACCTTTTGGAAATCATGGTCGAATGCACTTTCGAGGAGGAAGGGACGCTCGACAAGTTCATCGGAGACGCGATCCTCGTGCTATTCAACGCCCCGCTCGATCAACCCGATCACGTATCACGGGCTGTCCGCACGGCTGTGCGCATTCAACAGCGATTGAAAGGGCATCCCTCCGGCCTGGCGGTGGGCATTGGCGTGCACCGGGGTGAAGCGGTAGTCGGCAACATCGGGGCCGCACAGCGAATGGAGTACACGGCCATTGGCAGCACGGTAAATATTGCCTCTCGGCTATGCGACCTGGCCAGGTCCGGGCAGGTGGTTATTTCCAGCAGCGTTGCCGTCGTGTTGGACGGCGCGTTCGAATTACAGCCCCTCGAGCCCGTGCAAGTGAAAGGGATCAAACTGCCGCTGGCCATTTCACTGGTCAATACCGAGAACAAGCAGGCCTGATAGTCAGCCCCGCCACACGATTCTCCCCTTGGCAGGGGTAGGCGGTTGAAGACAATCAACGGCCTGTGCGACACTCTTGCCGCAGGCCGCTTCGAGGAGCCCATGGCCAAAGCTCCCCAAAACGGTATCCGCCTATCTGCCGATACTTAAGGGGCGTCGATCGCGGCGCTCGCGTCCAGGGTGCCCTTCGTGATCTCGTCGCGGA
>CAMFLN010000051.1 GCA_945957305.1 uncultured Planctomycetaceae bacterium
GGATATTGGAGCGGACGAGACGTAAATGTAGAGTTCCGCCCTGCGCCGGCTGATTCCGGTGTGGTCTTTGTCCGTCAAGACATGGCCAAGCCGCAGCGAATTCCGGCCACGGTCGCCAACCGCGTGGAAACTCCGCGCCGCACGACGTTGCGCGCCGGCGGCGCCAGCGTCGAAATGGTCGAACACATCATGGCCGCACTGGCCGGGTTGCGGATCGACAACTGCGAAGTCTGGGTCGACGCGGTCGAAATGCCTGGCTGCGACGGCTCGAGCCAGCCTTTTGTCGCGGCATTGTCCCAGGCCGGAGCCGTCACGCAAAACGCCATGCGTACCGCCTTGGTGGTCCGCGAGATTACACGACTGGGTGACATCGATAGCTGGGTCGAGGCGCGCCCTTCGGCCGGACCCGGCATGTCCGTCAAATTTCGCATTGATTACGGCTCGGGCAATGCCATCGGGCGTCAGACGTTGACGTTGCCGATTACGCCCGATTCGTTTTGCCGCGAGCTCGCGCCGAGCCGGACGTTCATGCTCAAGAGCGAGGCCGATTGGCTCGTCGCGCAAGGCCTGGGCGGGCGGACAACGGCCAAGGACCTGCTGATCTTCGACGGCGACGGCCCGATCGACAACGAACTGCGTTATCGCGACGAGTGCGTGCGACACAAAGCCCTGGACCTGGTGGGCGACCTGGCCCTGGCCGGTTGCGACCTGATCGGACATTTCGTAGCACACCGCAGCGGCCATCGGCTTAACGCCGAGCTGGTACGCGTGCTGCTGCAAGAGGGCGATATGGTCGTGGCGCATCGACGTTCAGCCTGACGCCGCGGGGCGTGGGCACAGAGGGAATTTCAGCGACTACTTTTCCAATCGTTCCCCTACGGTTTGTGGTGATGAATCCGTCACGACCGTAAAGACGCGCGGAGCAATGCGATCATGGCCACTTATGTTTCCGAACATGTCGCGATCGACGCTCGCGCGGAAATCGATATCGACGTCGAAATCGGCCCCTTCTGTGTCATTGGGCCGCATGTACGCATTGGCCGTGGCACGCGATTGGAAAACAACGTGACCATTATGGGCCACGTTACGATCGGCCAGAATAATCACATTTATCCTGGTGTGGTCATCGGCGGAGAGCCGCAGGATATCAGCTACCGCGGCAGCGAGACGCAAGTCGTGATTGGCGACTCGAATTGCATCCGCGAAGGCGTGACGATCAATCGCGCCACCGAAAAAGAGGACGGCGTCACCTCGGTCGGGAACCATAATTTTTTCATGGCCTGCTCGCACGTGGCCCATGATTGTCGCTTGGGCGATCACATCATCATCGCCAACGGCACATTGCTCGGCGGCCACGTGCACGTGCACGACCACGCTTCGATCTCGGGCGCCGTCGGGATTCATCACTATGCCACGATCGGCGCGTTTAGCTTTGTTGCCGGCATGAGCCGCGTGTTGCACGACGTCCCCCCCTATATGCTCGTCGACGGCCATCCCACGCGTCCGCGGTGCATCAACGTGGTGGCGCTTAAACGCAACAGCTTTTCGCAGGAATCCATCGACAGCCTCGCCGAGGCGCACCGGTTGTTGTTCCGGGCCAAAGTCGGACTGGCACACGCCCGGGAAATCCTCCGCGGCAATGACCTGGTGACGCCGGAAGTCGCCAATCTGCTCGGTTTCATAGAGCAGCAGCAGGAAGGCAAGCACGGCCGCGCTCGCGAGCGCAGGAGAGCCTCTTGAAACCGGTCAATGTGGCCGTGGTGGGTGTCGGACACCTGGGACGTATTCACGCCCGCATTCTTTCCGGCCTGCCGCAATTCAAACTTGTGGGATTAATCGATCCCGTTCCCGCATCGCTCGAGCGCGCCAGCGCCGAGTTCCAGGCCCCGGGCTTTCGCTCGTGGCAGGCGCTACGCGGTTCGATTGATGCCGCTGTTATTGCGACGCCGACCAGCTTCCACCACCAGGTGGCGTTGGAGTTGATGGTCGCAGGGGTACACCTGTTGGTCGAAAAGCCGCTTGCCGCCACGTACGCCGAGGCGTGCGAAATGGTTGAGCTGGCTCGCCGGCAGGGTGTCGTGCTGCAGGTCGGGCACGTCGAGCGATTCAATCCCGCGTTCGTCGCAGCCTTGCCGCATTTGTCCGCGCCAAAATACATCACCGCGGTCCGCCGCTCGGGCTTTTCGTTCCGCTCGACCGACATTGGCGTCGTGATGGATCTCATGATCCATGACATCGACCTGGTCTTGTCGCTGGTGCGCTCGCCGCTCCGTCAGGTCGAGGCCCTGGGGCTGGCGCTGTTCGGCCGGCACGAAGACGTCGCGAACACCCGGCTGGCCTTTGAAAACGGCTGCGTGGCGGAACTTAGTGCTTCGCGGGCCAGCCGCGCCCCGGCGCGTGCCATGGATGTCTGGTCGTCGCGCAGTTTGGCCAGCATCGACTTTACAGCGCGCACTGTGAACCTGGTGCGACCCAGCGAAGCCGTGCTGCGGCGCGAAATCGATATCGAGCGGCTTTCGATGGCCGAGCGCGAGGCGATGAAAGATCGCCTATTGGCCGAGCATCTGCCGCTGGATCAGCTCACTGCTGAACCCCGCGATGCGATCACGGCCGAACTGGCCGACTTTGCCGAGAGCATTCAGTACGGCCGACTGCCGCAAGTTACAGGCGAAGCGGGTCGCGACGCGGTCGACGTGGCCCAGCGCGTGCTGGCCAAAATCGCCCGTCACGCTTGGGACGGCAGCTCCGACGGAGTCGTGGGGCCACAGCTGGCCCCCGCGCGTCAAATCATTCCTGGCCCACACTGGGGGCGCAAGCCCTCGAGTGCGCCGATTGAACGCCGCGAAGCCGGTTAGTCGAACTCGGGTCTAACGCGTGGTTACACGCGGCCTGCGGCGGGCACGATAAACGGTGCTCGATACTCCCGCGTCAGCATCGCATCCGCTTGCGAATCGTTGACGAACCGCTCGTCGTCGATATCGAAGTGCAGCTCACGCCCATAGGTGATTTGCTGCTTGTCAGTATCGACGCCATTCGACTTCAGATGGTCGGTGAAACGCTCGAAAGTGTCGACCGCGTCGTCGTTGCCTGCCAGACGCATCTCGATGTCCTTCATCGCCGCGCGCGAACCGAGGCGATAGGAAATATTGCCCATATGGCACAGGGCGCTCGAGAGATGCCCTTCGAGGATGTCGGCGTTGAGGTCTTCGATCTTCCGGCTCCGCACGGCCTTGAGGAAGTTGCCGTGATGGTCGCCCCCTCCCTTGAACTCGGCGACCTTATTTCCCTTTAGATCGAAGGCCGCGCCCGCCGTGTAGTCGGTCAGCACCACAAAGCCGTCCGAGCCTTCGAAGATGACGCCGACTTTGGCATCGCGTAGCGGTTCCGTCGGCAAGCCACGAACCTCGAAGACCAGTTGTTGATCCCCGTAGTCGTGGACGATGACCTGTGTATTGGCGGTCTCGCCGGCGTCCTCGTAACCCAATCGTCCGCCGTAGCTCACAACTTCCGTGCTCAGCTTCTTCGCGCCCAGGCCCCACCGTGCCAGGTCCATCTGGTGGATCCCCTGGTTGCCCAGGTCGCCGTTACCGTAGTCCCACATCCAATGCCAGTCGTAGTGCAAGCGCTCGCGCGTGAGCGGCTTGACCGGCGCTGGCCCCGACCATAGGTCATAGTTCACGCTGGCCGGGATGGGATAGTCCCCCTTGGGGCCAATCGAGTCGCGCTTCTTGTAGCACAAGCCGCGGGCGATGTTCAGCGTCCCGATCTTGCCCGCACGCACGTAGTCGATCGCATCGATCGAACCCTTCATGGATCGGCATTGCGTGCCTGTCTGGCAGATACGGTTATATTTTCGCGCGGCGTCGACGATGCGCCGCCCCTCGCTGACGTTATGGCTTACTGGCTTTTCGACGTACACGTCCTTGCCCGACTGGATGGCCCAAATCGCGACCAAGGCATGCCAGTGGTTGGGCGTGGCGGTGGTGATGATGTCGACCGACTTGTCGTCAAGTAGCTGGCGCAGGTCGGCGACGTACTTCGGTTCGCGCCCTTGGCGAGCGGCGACTTCCTTCACGCGTTCACGACCCACGGCCTCGTCGACGTCGCACACGTACAGCACCTCGGTGTCCTTCCGCGAGCTGTAAGCGCCGAGATGGCTCTTGCCCTGGCCGCGAACGCCCACACAGGCAACGCCAAGTCTTTCGTTCGGGCTCTTGCTTTGCGGCGTACCGGCCTCGTCAGCCCAAGCGTTATTGACTCCGCTGGCGGCAACAGCCGCGGCGGCGGCGAGCATCGAATCTTCGAGAAACTTGCGGCGTGACAAGGACGACATCGGGAGGGCTCCGATCGATGGTTGTTCTGGAAGTTGGCGAGCGTGTGGGCCGAGCAAAGGAAGTTTGCGGCACAGCTAAAGTTTAACAAGCCAGAACGTGACGCAAAACGCATTCCGCATCACTTCTCCCGGGCTGGACAAGCTGCAAAAGCCGAGTCAAGGGACCTTGCGGACACCATTATTCGCCCCCGCGGGACGGTTATCAGCCGAAACGGGCCACTAGGGAATCGGCCAACCGCGGCGAAATTCGATTCAGCCACAGCAGCAATCGCCCCTGCGGGTTGGGCACAATTTGGTGCTTACCTCGCTCAATGGCGCGCACAATCGCACGCGCCACGGCCTCAGGGGGCACACCCCCAGCACCACGACTTCCGACCCCCGGTTGCTCGGCGAGGAGAGAGCCGAAGAACTCGGTTTTTGTAGTGCCGGGACTGACAATGAGCACCTCAATGCCTTGGTTGACCAATTCAGCACGCAGTGCCTCACTGAACCCGACGAGGGCGAACTTGCTGGCGCAATACTCGGTGTAGTGCGGGATGCCGCGGTGTCCCAGGATCGACGCGATATTCACAATCAGCGGACTTTGCTCTTTCTGCAAGAGGGGGAGCGCACCGCGAATCAGTTCGACGGCCGCGAAGAAGTTTACCTCCATGACTTGCCGCAACTCGTCGGGCGAAGATCGATCAAAATTGCGGATCGCCCCCACCCCCGCGTTATTCACCAGTACGTCAATGCCATTCCATTGTTCCCGCGCCAGCTCTACAAGCCTCTGCCGTGTCGCGTCGCTGGCAATATCCCCGGCCACGGTTTGTACACGGCCGGGCAGGAGTTCCGCTTCTCGCGCTAGATCGGCCAGGCGATCCTCGCGGCGCGCCGTGGCGATAACGAACGCGCCTCGCCGGGCGAGCTCCAGAACCAGGGCACGGCCGATGCCGCTCGAAGCACCGGTGACAATCACTCGGCTTCCTGAAATTCTGCGACGTGCCATAGGCGCGCTGCTCCGCGGCGCAAAACCGCGCTCTTGCTAGGCCACGTCTTCGATCGCCTTTGCCTGTTCACTCAGGACCGCTTGCCCATTCCCATCGGGTTGATGCGGGCGAATGGTCGTTGCGGAATCATGAATCGGCCCCAGGTGCTGTTTGGGAATGCGGCAGTGAATCAGCACGCGACTGTCGTGATATTGTTGCGATAAGACTTCGGCATGCGCTCCGAGAAAAGCCAGTAGCTTGCCATTGGCCGCATCGGTCTCGACGTCGACGTCCAAAAAGCCACGGCTGAGCGATTCGCTGGTGCGACCGGCCAATTGTGGCAGTCCATGCCCGCTACGAGCGCTAATGGGCACCGCATTCGGATAACGTTCGAGTAATCCGGCGAGTTGTGCCCGATCGGCCAAGGCATCGACCTTGTTGAGGACGAGCAAGGTGTCTTTTTCTTCGATGCCCAACTCTTCAAGCACCGCGTACACGGCCTTAATCTGCTGGTAGACTGCGGGGCTGCTGGCATCGGCGACGTGCAGTAGTAAATCCGCTTGCCGCGATTCCTCGAGAGTGGCCTTGAAGCTGGCGATCAAATGGTGCGGCAAGTCGCGGATGAAACCGACCGTGTCGCTGAGCAGCACCGGGCCCCAGCCGGGCAATTGCCAACGCCTGGTCCGCGTGTCGAGCGTGGCGAACAGCTTGTCGACGGCCAAAACCTCGGCGCCTGTCAGCGTATTGAGCAGCGTACTTTTGCCGGCGTTCGTATAGCCCACCAGGGAGACCGTCATCCGATCGTGCCGTGCTGCGACCTGTCGCTCCTTGCGCCGCTCGATGGTCGATAGCTCGGTACGCAGGTCATGAATCTTTTTCTCGACGAGCCGTCGATCGACTTCCAATTGTTTTTCGCCCGGCCCGCGCATGCCGATGCCCATCTTCAAGCGGGACAAGTGGGTCCACATGCGCTTTAGCCGCGGCAGCGAGTACTGCAACTGGGCCAGTTCGACCGCCAGACGCGCTTCGTGTGTCTGCGCACGGCTGGCAAAGATATCCAGAATCAGTTCGGTCCGATCGAGCACCTTCGTGCCGGTCGCCTTTTCCAGGTTGCGTGTTTGCGCGGGGCTGAGATCGTTGTCAAAGATGACAACGTCGGCTTCTTGCGCTTCGACCAGTAAACGCAACTCGTCCACTTTTCCCTTGCCCAGGTAAGTGGTCTTGTCGGGGACCTCGCGCCGTTGTGTCAGGTGCCCTACCACGTGCCCACCCGCGGATTGAACCAGGCCATCCAATTCGTCGAGTGGCTCGCCGGGATAGTTGTGGCTGGGCAAAATAACGCCGACCAGTACGGCCGACTCACTAACGACGGTTTCCGTGCGATGCGTCACTTTCACGGTCTAGCAGTACCTCGGGTGGGAATTGGTTTCCGGGACAATTGACAACTGAGCTGCCTTGGCGGTTCGCAATCTTGTTGGGCGAAGCGTTTGTCGAAAGCGTGCTGGCCATCTCGCATTACCCCTCGAATTCTCCCGCTAGCAAGTGGCAGTAGCTTTCGTAGCGTCGTTCGTCGATCCAGCCGTCGGCGACCGCATCTTTGACGGCACAGGCCGCTTCGTGCGTGTGGGTGCAGTCGGGAAAGCGGCACTGACTGACAAACGGGCGCAGATCGCGGTAATAACCGGAGACTTCCTCCGGTACGACATCCCACAGTTGAAACTGGCGGATGCCGGGAGTATCGATGACATACCCGCCGCAGGCCAAGGGCAATAAACATGCCGTGGTTGTGGTGTGTTTTCCCTTTTGGGTTTCTTCGCTGACCGCGGCGACGCGCAGGCTCCAGTCGGGATCGACGGCGTTCAAGATCGAGGACTTTCCCACACCGCTTTGCCCCGCCACGGCCGTGGCGCAGCCGCGCAAGGCGTTTTTCAATCGATCCATGCCAAACCCATTCCGGGCGCTCACCAACAAGACGCGATATCCCATCTGGCTGTAAACACCGACCAAGGGTTGCAGCGACGCCCGGTCGACCAGGTCGGTCTTGTTAATGACGATCAGTGGACGGATGTGGTTCTTTTCGGCGCTGACCAGAAACCGGTCGATCAGATTCGGTTTTAAATAGGGTTCGGCTGCGCTGCCGACAATGAGCAATTGATCAACGTTGGCGACCAGGACATGCTGCCGGCCGCGCGTTTCTCGGCTGAGAACGCCGCGTCGAGGGTCGACCCTTTCAATAATGCCCTCGTTGCCAGGCGCCGGACGAAAGAGCACGCGGTCCCCAGCCGCGACGACGTGCCGTTGATCGGTGCTCAATGTTTTCAGCAGCCGGCGCGTCGCACATCGATAAAGCTGGCCATCCGGCGCTTGCACCACGCTGATCAGGCCTTTCACCGTGAGGACACGGCCGGGCAGGCATTCCGCGGAACTGACATCGAGCACCGATTCGCCGCCTGCGCCGGCGGGAATGGTTTCATCAATGAGGATCGTGCGTTTCCGCGTCAGTTCGCCGCGGCCGCTGACCCGTTCGACGCGTGCTGAGCCGTCGTCCTGCGCTTCATCGGTATGAAATCGCTTGGTCCAGTCAGAGGTTCTGGCCCGCGTGACGCGATTCTTGCGAAAGTCGGCGCGAATCTTTTTCTTCTTGGCCATTCAGCGCAGCGCAATGGGATGCGAATTAACGGGCAGCCGAGAGAAGACCGCAGCTGTGACCAAACCAGAAGGGAGTCGATCGGTGCTACAGCGGAGAACGCCTAAGGGCACCAGCCGGATGAACGGCAGCAAGGGGAGCCATCGTGGCGATGTCCCCACTTTGGTCGAGTAGGTAATCAGCAAGAAACAGAAGCTATGCAGCAAGTGGCGCCGTCTGCTTGTTCGCAGCCTCCTACACAGGCTTGTTGAAATCCTTGATCTGGCCCGCTTCGTTATTGAGGACGTCGTAGCGCTCGTTTTTGTCACCTTTTTCCGGCTTCGACAGGCCCGCTCGCTCGAGTAGCGACTTGGAAAAAACCTCTGCCGTCGGTATGCCTGGGCTGGGCGGGGGGCCCACTGCGCCCAGGTCCATCGGAGAATACTGCAGTGTATATCGATGCGTAGCGACGCTGATGACATCGCCCGGATCAAGGCGTTTATCAGTGACGCGCGACCCGTTCACTTTGACTCCGTTGCGGCTCTTCTGATCCTTGATGTACCAGTAGCCGGCATCGAGCTGCAATTGGCAGTGATGCGCCGAGACGTTGGGGAAGCGGAGGACAATGTCACAACTTTCGCGGCGTCCAATCAGCAGCGTCTTTTTCCGCAGGGGGATCGTATCACCGCCCCCGAGTGGAATTAATTCACCAAACATGTTCACTTGCTGCCTGAAAGGAACGACGTGGTACGAAAACACTTAACGTCTCTCGCTTGAGTCTAGGCAGCCCTGCCGAAAGCGTCAATAATCACGACATTATGAGCGCGAACGACTTGCCCCATTGGCGTATTGCCGGACTGCGCTATTACGCGCTCAATTACTTTCTGCGCGGCAAGTTTGGTCAACGGGTGCAAAAAGTCAGCCTGAACGCCGGCTTCACGTGCCCCAACGTTGATGGAACTGTGGCCGTGGGCGGTTGCGTATTTTGCGACAATCGCAGCTTCAGCCCCAGCCGTCGTGTTCCGCGGGGGGCGATCCGGGCGCAACTGGACGAAGGGATTCGCCGTTTAAAGTGGCGCTACGAAGTGGACCATTTTCTCGCCTATTTCCAGCCGGCCACCAATACCTATGCCCCGGTCGACCGCTTGCGCCAGGTATATGAGGAGGCTCTCGAGCATCCCCAGGTCGTCGGCCTGGCGATTGGCACCCGCCCCGACTGTGTGCCCAACGACGTGCTCGATTTGCTGGAAGAGATCGGCGAACGTACTTACCTGTCGGTCGAGTTGGGGTTGCAAACCATCCATGACCGTTCACTGGATTGGATGAACCGCGGGCATCACCACGATGCCTTTTTAGATGCGGTGGAAAGGGCACGCGGCCGCAGCTTTGAGCTGTGTGCCCACGTCATGTTGGGGCTCCCCGGTGAATCGCAAGAGGACATGTTGGCGACTGCCCGGGAAGTCGCCCGGCTGGGGCTCGGGGCGGTTAAAATCCACAACCTGTACGCGGTACGAAACACCCCTCTGGCTGACTGGGTCGCATCAGGAGAAGTACGGATTATGGAGCGGGATGAATACGTCACTGTTTTAGTCGACTTTCTGGAGCTTTTGTCCCCAGATTGCATTGTCGAACGGATTTCGGGCGAGGCGCCGCCTGAATATCTGGTCGCTCCGAGCTGGTGCCTGGACAAGCCAGCTTTGAAGCGAGTGATCGACGCGGAGATGCTGCGTCGCGACACTTGGCAGGGACGGAAATTCCAGCCGCATCCACTTCCCGATTCTAACCCAGCCTCGCTTGGGCTATCGTAGAGAGGTAACGGGCTCGGAGTGGACCCGACGGCCGCTGGCCGCAGATCGTTCGCGCAAGGGCTTCGCGGCCCTGCGCCACGGCTGCGACGAGAGGAAAGTCCGGGCACCCTCGGACACGGTGATGGGTAACACCCACCGGCCGCGAGGCCAGGGAAAGTGCAACAGAAAGTAAACCGCCTCGTCGCGCCTTGTGCGCGACGCGGTAAGGGTGAAACGGTGAGGTAAGAGCTCACCAGCAGGCTGGGTAACCAGTCTGGCTTGGCAAACCCCACCGGGTGCAAGGCCAAAC
>CAMFLN010000052.1 GCA_945957305.1 uncultured Planctomycetaceae bacterium
GGTGAGTGGCGTACCTTGATCTGCCGGGGGCATTTCGCCACCGCGTACCCGCGCCAACAGCGTGCTCTCACTGGCATTTCCGGGCACGATCGCGGGGCCGCTTTCGCCGCCAGTGAGCAGACCGGCAGAATTGGTCAGAATCAATCCGCCCGCCGGGTCGCTGCCGGCATGGCATCCCAAGCACGATCGCACCAGCAGCGGCGCAATGTGCTTTTCAAAATCGACCGTTGCGGCACTTGGCTCGGCGGCACAATGGCCGACTCGGAGCACGACGAATAACGCCGTGCACCAGATGATTCGCGGTAGATTCGTCACGCACAGCCGAGCCATGCGAACCTCGAAGGGCGGGATGCGGGGCAGGCCGCAGGCAAGCACAGGCAGTTCGATGCAAAAAGCAAGCGAACGAGCGCTGCAGCGGCTGGTAATCGAGTGTAACGACGCCGGCAGTCCGGAACAATGTTTTGGCCGGCTGCCGCGTCCCGGCAGCAGGGTTTAAGGCGAACAGCTTGGACCAATTGCCCCTATTTAGTGCGAGCAGCCGACGTTTTAGAATAGCGGCGAGTTATTTGCCGCGTCGCAGGCGCCTCGCCGGAGGGGCCGGGATGCCGCAGCCTCCTTAACATCGCACAGCGCCATGATCTTTCGAAACGTCTCGCTATTTGTGTTTTTGAACGTATCCCTGTTCTGGGTGTCGTCCGCGATTTCGGCGCCGCAGGAGGGGCAACCACTCTCGCGGATCACTTTCGGCTCGTGCGCGCGTCAAGAAGAGCCGCAACCGATCTGGGAAAAAATCGTGGCCTTGAAGCCCGATGTATTTCTGTTCATCGGCGATAACATCTACGGCGACAGCGAAGACATGAACGTGTTGCGGGCGAAGTATGCCAAGCTCGGCGCAATGCCAGGCTTTCAAAAGCTGCGCGCCACCTGTCCGGTATTGGCCACCTGGGACGACCACGACTACGGCGTCAACGACGGCGGACGTGAATACCCACAGCGCGACGCGTCCCAAGAAGTCTTCCTGGACTTTTTCCGCGAACCGCTCAATAGCGAACGCCGCGAACGCCCTGGGGTTTACACGTCGTATGTTTATGGTCCGGAAGGTAAACGCACCCAGATCATTCTGCTCGACACGCGCTACTTTCGCAGTGCGCTGAAGGCCGCGCCCAAAGGAGACCCGCGCGGGCCCTATCTACCGTCGGACGATCCGGAGGCCACTATGCTGGGTGACGCGCAGTGGACTTGGCTGGCCGAGCAGTTGCGCGAGCCCGCCGAACTGCGGATCATCGCTTCGAGCATCCAGGTTGTGGCCGAGGATCATGGCTGGGAAAAATGGATGACCATGCCGGCTGAGCGCGCCAAGCTCTACAAATTGCTACGCGATACTCAGGCGGCAGGGGTCATTATTCTCAGTGGTGATCGCCATTTGGCCGAATTATCGATGATGGATGCGGGCCTGGGCTACCCATTGTATGACCTTACATCGAGCGGTTTGAATTCCGGAGGGAAACGCTGGCGGGCGTATGAACCGAACCAGCACCGCGTCGGCACGATGAACTGGGGTGATAATTTCGGCATGGTCACGGTCGATTGGTCACAGGCCGATCCGCAGATTTCGCTGGCGATCTACGACGACGCCGGGGATATCAACATTCAGCGGAAGCTTCGCCTTAGCACGCTGCAACCGGGTGTCATCGGTAAGTAGCTCTCGCACAGCCCGTGCATTCCCTGCGAGCTAGCACAGGGTTGGGATTTCTCGAATTCCACCTGCCAGCTATGATTCGCCCCCGACCTGCGCTCGCGCACTCCAGTCCAGTGGACGCGCTGGAATGCTGTCCGCCGCAATCGTGCATCGAGCCGGGATGGCAATAGCGATAGTCCCTGCCGAAGGATCACGGATGCGCATTTGCTTGTATACCGAGACCGCCCTGCCAAAGATCGGCGGCCAGGAACTGGTAGTCGATGCGCTGGCCCGCGAGTTTCTCGCCTTGGGGCATGAACCGCTGGTGCTGGCGCCGGCCCCCAGGACCGTGCGCACGGCCGATCACACGCTTCCTTACCCGGTGATCCGTCACCCACGGTTTATTTCCACGCGGCACATGCTGGCGTGGTACACGTGGTGGCTGCGGCGTGCGGCGCGGCGGAACAAAGTCGACGTATTGCATTGCCACTCGATTTACCCCTGCGGTTATCTCGCGGCATTGTGCCGGGAAAAGCTGCAGTTGCCGACAGTTATTACCAGCCACGGCGGCGACGTGAATTTCCAGGGACGGCGGCTCATGAAGCCGGGCTTTCCGGCTCGCTATGCGCGCAGTCTCGCGGCCGCCGACGCCTTGATCTCGATCAGCAAATTCACCACCGAGGGGTTTCAGCGACTTTACCCCGCCGCCGCGAACAAGATGGAAACCATTCCCAACGGCGTGCACTTGGCGCCGCTGCGTACGGTCGTGGCGCGGCCGCCAGGACTCGATCCGGCCATTAAGCCCGGGCGGTATTTTTTGTTCCTGGGGCGATTGAACCTGCGCAAGGGGGTGGACGTCCTGGTCGATGCGCTGGCGCAAGTTCCGGCCGGCGGCCCCGCAGAACTAGTGATCGCCGGCGACGGTGATGAGCGTGCCAAACTGGTCGAACAATGCGCCCAGCGCGGACTGAGCGATCGTGTCCGCTTTGTCGGCGCTGTGGCGGGCGAAACCAAGAGTTGGTTACTGCAAAACGCTCGATTCGTGGTCATTCCGTCGCGCGTGTGGGAAGCCTTTCCTCTGGTGGTGCTGGAAGCTTTTGCCGCGGGCAAACCCGTCATCGGCACGCGTATTCCCGGCCTGGCGGATCTGATCGAGGATCGCGCCAACGGACTGCTTGTTCCCTCGGAATCGCCGGCCGCATTGGCCCAAGCGATTCAGTTCCTTCGCGACGACGGGCAGGCCGCCGCAAGCTACGGCGCGCAGTCCCTGCGCATTGTGCAGCATTTCGACTGGCGATTCATTGCGCAGCGCCACTTGGAACTGTATGAGACACTCGTGTTGCGGCGCACGAACGAAGGCCGCCTGACACATCCGCGACGGGAAGCTTCCTTCGGCGAAAGGATCCTCGACGCAACTCAACTTCCGTCGCCGGAGACACATTGGTCATGCGAATCCTCGTTACCGGCGGAGCCGGTTACATCGGAAGCCACGCCGTTCGAATCCTGATGCGCGCCGGACACGAGGTGTGGTGCTACGACAATCTCTCGACCGGTCATCGACAGGCGGTCCCCTCCGGACGACTGATCGTCGGTGACCTGATGGATCGAGTGCTTCTCGAAGCGACTCTGCGCGAGCGACGCATCGACGCGGTCATGCATTTCGCCGCGTTTTCGCTGGTCGGCGAATCGGTGAGCAATCCCGGGCTGTACTACCAGAACAACCTGGCCGGCAGTTTGTCGCTGCTCGAAGCGATGCGGGCTGCCAACGTGACGCGCCTCGTGTTTTCGAGCACTACGGCGACCTATGGGAATCCGGCGCGAGTGCCGATTTCGGAAGACACGCCGCAGCGGCCGATCAATCCTTATGGATTCACCAAGCTGGCGGTCGAGCAGGCGTTGGCCGACTACGCCCAGGCGTACGGTTTTGCGTACGCCGCGCTACGCTACTTCAACGCAGCAGGAGCGAGTCCCGACGGCGCGATCGGCGAGGACCACGCACCCGAGACGCACTTAATACCGCTGGTGCTGCAGGCCGCGCTGGGGCAGCGCGCGGCGGTCCACATCTTCGGCGAAGATTATCCCACGCCCGACGGCACGTGCATTCGCGATTACATCCACGTCGATGACCTGGGGCAAGCGCACCTGCAAGCCATCGAGCGCTTGGTCCCCGGCGATGGCCTGTTGTGCAACCTGGGCATCGGTCGCGGTTACAGCGTGCGCGAAGTGATTGACGCCTGCCAGCGCGTCACCGGTCGCGAAATTCGCGTCGCAGTCGGCCCACGACGGGCGGGCGACCCAACGCAACTCGTGGCGGATGCATCGCGGGCGCGACAACTGCTCGACTGGCAGCCGGCTTATACAAGTCTCGAACAGATAGTCGACACAGCCTGGCAATGGCATCGCAACCATCCGCATGGCTATCAAACCGAGCGGACCGCACGAAGCAACGCTGTACCTCAAGCGGCGTAAGGCCATTCGCTCGGCGAGCAGCAACGCTGTTACTAGACGACCTTCTCCGGCACGACGAACGGTGCGCGATAGTTGCGTGTCAGCAGCGCGATTGCCTCGGTATCGCCGGGGATCGTCTCCTGAGTTGCATCGACCGCCAGCTTGCGACCCAAGCGATACTTCAAGCCGTCGAGTGGGATGGAATTCGTCTGCGACAGGTACTCTTCCATGCGTTCCAGCGACTCGTAGGCATCCATGTTGTCGCCGAAGGCCTTGGTGCGCGGATTGAACGGCGCCTCCTCGCCCAGCCGATACGACATGTTCGCCAGGTGGCACAGGGCGCTCGAATAATGCCCTTCCAGGATGTCGGCATTCAGGTCCGATTGCTGGCGGCTGCGCACCGCGGCGATGAAGTTCTGGAAATGTCCGCCACCGGGACCACGCGGAGCGCTGGCGATCGGCTGCGCTTCGTCGCTTCCCTTGGGGTAAAACTTCCCTTCGGTGACGATACCCCCTTCGCAATGGAAGAGATTGCCAATCTTTTCATGGTGGTATTCCGGTGTGCGAAGTCCGCGCACTTCGAAAATCAATTGCGACTCGCCGAAGTCCATGATCGCGATCTGAGAATTCGGCGTCTCGCCCTGATCCTCGTAGCCAAAGCGACCGCCCAGGCTGATGACGCTCTTGGGTAACGTGGCGCCGGGAATTCCCCACCGCGCGATATCCATCTGGTGCACGCCCTGGTTGCCGATATCGCCGTTGCCGGTGTCCCAGAACCAGTGCCAGTTGTACGGCACCAGGTTCTTATGAAAGGACTGCTGCGGCGCTGGTCCCAGCCAGAGATTGAAATCCAGTTGCTCCGGCGGATCAGACGGCTGTTGAAAGCGAATCGTGCCGCGGGGCTTGTAACACAGCCCGCGTGATACCAGCAACTTGCCCGCCGCGCCGCTCTTGATGAATTCCACGGCGCCGGCCCAACCGCTGCTCGAACGGCTTTGGGTGCCGTGCTGCACGATGCGATTGTGTTTGCGGGCTGTCTCCACCGCGATGCGCCCTTCATGCACGTTATGGCTGGCAGGCTTTTCGCAATAAACATCCTTGCCCGCCTGGCATGCCCAGATGGTCATCAGCGAATGCCAGTGGTTGGGCGCGGCGATCGTGATGGCGTCGACATTCGGATCGTCGAGCACCTGGCGAATATCTTTGACATATTGCGGCGCGACGCCAGTGGCCGACTTGATCGTCTCGGCATGCGAAGGTCCGCCCAAGCGCGAACCCCAGGTCCGCGTATCGGGATCGACCAGATACGTGATTTGCACGTTTTCCATCTTCGAGAACTGCTTGACGTGCTCGCCGCCGCGACCATTCAAGCCGGCAATCGCGATACGAATCGTATCGTTGGCTCCCCGCACGCGGCCCGATGACTTTGTGCCAGCAATCGCAAAAGCAGACACGCCCGAAGCGGCAAGCGCCGATTGCTTCAGGAACGTACGACGAGTGGCGCGCGACATGGAGAATGCCTTTCGTTCTCAGGTGGGAGGCATGCCGCCGCTCTGCCGCAGGAGGGCAGTAGGACGGCGCCAAAGACTTATCCGGTAGGAATGGGTTGACCCGCGTTCCAAACCGGCGGTGGGCTAAGGCATTAGGCTAACCGGCAAGTTGAATGCCCGCAACTCTTTGGCTCTCCGGCGGATCCCCGCGGCAGGCCAGGAGCCCACCGGCCGGCGCTTCCGCGGGGTGGCGGGTGTTACAGCACCGGAATTCGCTGGCCCAGGCCGACGGAATCGCAGGATTCTGACTGCGCAAACGGCCTAAGCGATTTTTGGCTCTTCGCTCACTAAACGCTCATGGCTGTCGGCTATCGTTGTCGCGGCGTCGCTTACGTCTCGGCCCCTTTCGATTCTTCGGAATTGCATCCCCAACTCGCAGGGAGTGAGCCATGCTGGTGCTAACCAGAAAAACAGGGCAAGCGATTCGGATTGGTGAAACCGTAACGATCACCGTCGTCCAGCTCTCGCGTGGGCGCGTGCGGGTTGGTGTCACGGCCCCCACGGAGACCACGGTGCACCGCGGCGAGATCTACGAGCGGATTCAGCAAGAAATGAATTCCGCGCCCGCGTGCACAACGGATGAATGAATTGCCAGCCGGCAAGTCTGTCAGTACGCAGATGACCTCGCGCGGCGACGTGAATGCATCGCCAGCTTGAAGGATTTTGCCGTGATCTGCGGCGAGTTTACCGGTCGTGCGGATTGCACTGGCATCAAGTTCCGGTCGTACTAGGGCGAATCACCCAATCACCTGCGGAAGCATTGCCCGCGCGAATGCGCAACTCTTGATCGCCTTGCAATTGCTGTTAGATTGAAATTTCCAAGACGTGTTTCAAAAGTTCAACGTCGCACCGCCCGTGTGTCATTGGTGACACGCACCAACAACATCGTTGGGGCATTGCCACCAAGTTGGCGGTGCGATGATGTGTAACCGCGAAACGCGTTCGCCTGACACGATCCGCATCTCAAGAGCGCTGGTGGGGCCATCCACACTATGTCCGAAGTTCCAATTTCGCCGTCAGACGATGTCGATCAATTGTTGCGCAACGCTCAGCTGCGCGACGAGCTCGAACCGTTCCTTGACGACTCGATCAGCCATTTGAACGTGGGTGAACTTCCCACCTCGGTAGAAAACGAATACCTGGCCAGCATGTTGGCCTGGGAACGGGCGCCCGTTCTGCCGATTTGCGAATGGTTCGAACCGACGCTGGTGCTGCCGCGCCCCGAGACTTTGACCGAAGAGCAATTGCACGACACTCTCTGGGACACCATCCAGAAGTTGTATGACAAGCGGGTCGTGCTCGACTTCACCGACCACTTGTCCGATCGGCAGCTTTATTGCGTGATCTTCCGCGACATTCTCCCCTCGCCCGAGAAAAAGATCGACCGCTCGGACAACTATCTACATTGGGATTGCGCGGACGCCGGCGGCGATCCAGAAGTCTGGCTGCGGTATTACGCCAGCGAAGAAGATCGGCGAGGTTGGATCGAGTCGGGCGAAGGTCCCCTCCCTCCGTCCGCGCCGCCGCCGTTTCCTCGCAAGTTGCCACGACGCCCGTTGTAGGGATGTGCGGAACTTCGCTGCTCCGCGAAAGCCAAATCCGGGGCGCTACGGCTCGGTATTGAGCGCCTGATCGAAGAACTGGAAAACGTCCGGTAGAGCTTCCTGCACAATCAGCAGGTGCTCGACGTCCGGGTACTCGCGATAGGCGAGCCGCTCGCTCCCCGCGGCGCGCAGGTTTTTCTCGAGCCGGCGGGCCCCTGAAAGTGCAAAGTCCTCGCTCCCAGCGGCGACAAAATACGGCAGCCGCTTGAGCGCCTCGCTCGACTTGGCGACGCCGCCCCCGCCCAAGGCCGCCACAGCGGCAAAAGCCTCGGGCCGGGCTTGGGCCGCGGCCGTGGCTTGCATCGCTCCCATCGAATGCCCCATGATCATGACGCGCCGCGCGTCGACCGGATACAGCTGCGATACGGCGGCGACCAAGTCGCTGACCGGCAGCAGACCAAAGCCGCTTGTCCGGGGCGAGACGAGCAGCCAACCTCGACTCCGGCACAATTCGACAATCGCACCGCGGCCATAGCCATCGAAAAACAGGTTTTCACTCCCCCCTGCCCCGTGCAACGCCACGACCAACGGCACGGCTGCGCGTGTGGCGGCTTCCTCAGGCACGAACACTCGCACAGCTAGTGGCGGCCGAGGAGCCAAAGGAATGCGAAGCCAGAACTCTCCCGAGCGTTGTTTCGCGTAATACGGCCGACCTGCGCTGATCTCTTTCACTGCCTCCTCAGCCTCGCGCAGCAATCGCGCCGCGGGGTAATCCGTTTCAAAGACCTTGCTTGCGGCCAATTGTCCCAGCAGTTCGACCGTGGCCGCAATCGATTGCCGGTCGACACTTTGATCCGTGCCGCCGTAGTCGACCGTAGCGCTGCGCAGTGCGGCCAGCCGCGCAGGCAGGTTTTCTGCCAGCGAATAACGATACTCACCGGCCGCGAGAGTTTGGCCCTCTGCCACGATCGTATAAGGGAGCGAATGATCCCCTTCGCCCTGTCCGGAGAGCGGCAACGCGAACTCACGGGGGATGCGATCCAGGTCGACCTTGTCGCCGGCTGTCAAAACGGCTCCCTCGGCCGCACTGCCCGCGTCGTAAAACGCGCGGGCGGTGACGCGCAGCGATTCGCTGCTGTCGCAAAAGTGCCGATCGAATTCGAGCGCCAGCGATTCGGCCCAAGCCACGTTCGCAGGGACCACGTCCGCGTATTTTAAAGCGAGTCTGGCCCGATCGAGGGACTGCGCCGCGGCCAGTTCTTTACCGCCGAGAAACTGATTCACGGACTGCTGCAAGGGTACGAGCGCTCGCCTGCGCGCGTCTTTGTCCGAGGTCGCGCTCCAATCGCTTTCGAAGGCGCGCAATCGCCGCCCGGTTTCATGACGCACGAATTGCGCGTCAGACTTGGCGGCGGCGCCTATTACCACACCTGCCGTCAGGAGCGCTAAGCCGAGTAATTTGCGCCAATCAGTCACTTCTCTCATGGCCACGTCTCCCCTGCACGGCCACGGGTCGCTCGCGACGGCGTGCAAACGTCACTTCTTCCGCGCTGTTTCCGCGGATGACTCACCAGGATGATACGGCCGGCGACAGGCCGCTTTGACATCATCCCAATAGAACAGATGGGGCTTCACTTTGCACTCGGAAAGGAGCTTCGCCTGGTCGAAATAGTGGGGGGAGTTAGGATCTCCGCTTGCACCAAACTGCAGCAAGGTTCCGCCCGTGATCTTGTCGCCGAATTCGAAGACTCCCAGGTAGGTCAAACCAACCACGCCATAATGGTTCTTGATCGACTTGACGAAGGGAATCTGAATACTGGGTGTGTAATACTGAGTAAACACAATGCCCATGGGCCCATGCGAGCCGACGCACGGCAAACTGGGCTGTGCATCGTCGAAGGGGATATCGATCAACTCGGCGACATTTGCATGGCGTTGGATGCGGTAAATGTCTCCATAAGCCACTTTCCAAGCGCCGTAAGTGGTTTGGAGTTTCGAGGCTGCTTGAACGAGCGCCGCCAGTTGCAACCCCACCTCTCCCTGATAAGCGGCCTTCATGATTTCGCCGGGATAGTTGCCCCCGTACAGTTCGACGTACCATTCAACGCACAAGGGCGCCTGGGTCGAAGTGTGGGTGACGCGAAAATCCCAATCGAGCAGATGCGCCAGGTAAGGCTCGACATGTGCGGCGAGGTTGGGATCGGTTTTTTTCAGCTTCTCCAGCTCCCTGGCATATTTGGGCAATTCAACCTGCGCCCAATACAACGTCGTGTCGAACGCTGCATGTTCCAATTCATCGAGCGTCAGATCGCGCATTTCCCGCAGCAGCTGGCGTGACATTTTCGCGCGGCGTTTGTCGTCGTACTGATCCTCTGCCAGGTAGCGGGGGTAATCTCCCAGCGAAGGGCTCCCCTCGTCGGTAATGGTGAAGGGAGTCGAATTGCAGTTCTGGATATAGCCAGACTTCGGGTTGAGCGCCTGCGGCAATTCGTCCAGAGGGTGGTAGCCCTGCCATTCCGTGCGTGGGTCGCTGCCATCGACCGGCTTGGACCAGTCGAACTGCGGATCACGCTTGGGAATGATGCCGTTGTACAGGTAGAAAATGTCGCCGCGACGGTCGGCGTAAATGGCATTCATGATCGGGAAATTGAGCGTCGACATGCCTCGTTTGAAATCGTCGACGTTCTTGGCACGCACCAGAATGGCCATTTGCCGCAGCAATAGGGCTTCGTACAGTTTCGCGACTTGCGCCGCCAGTTGAGTCTTGCCTTCCTTGGCCACAATCGGGC
>CAMFLN010000053.1 GCA_945957305.1 uncultured Planctomycetaceae bacterium
GGAGACTCTTCGCGCGGAAAAGTCTTCGGGGCAGAGAAAAGTGGAGGATAGGGGACTCGAACCCCTGACCTTCTGGCTGCCAGCCAGACGCTCTCCCAACTGAGCTAATCCCCCGGTGCCTCGCGTGTCACGTCGGGGCAACGCAGGCGTTTTTGTCGGCGGAAGATGCCTCGACCTCGGCCACAAATCTTGGCTAGAATCGGGGTTGCAACCACCAGCGGGAAAATCTATCACCCTCTCTCCAGGGTGTCAATCCAGCGGCGCAGCGGTCACCGGCCGCTGTCCGACGCGACTATCGGCCAGGGAGTGCCGTTTTGAAGAAGCTGTTGATCAACCTGCTCAAGTTCGCGGTCTCGTTGGGCATCGTCGGCTATCTGGTCTACGACGCTGTCAGCGATGACGCGTTTGCCCAGGTTTGGCAGCAGCCTAAGAACTGGGGCTGCTTCGCGGCTGCCTGGGCGTTGTGCATGGGGGCTACCTGCCTGACCTTTGTGCGTTGGTATTACCTCGTCCGTGCGCTCGATCTGCCGTTTCGCATGGCCGACGCGTTTCGCCTGGGCTTCCTGGGCTACTTGTTCAACTTTGTCTCCCTGGGTAGTGTCGGCGGCGATTTGTTCAAGGCCGTGTTCATCGCCCGCGAGCAGCACGGCAAACGCGCCGAGGCCGTGGCGACGGTGGTAATCGATCGTGTCATCGGGCTGTACGTGTTGTTCGTCGTCGCCAGCGTCGCCGCCTTGGCGACGGGCATGGTCACGACCGAAGAACCTCGCGTTCGCGTGCTGGTGCAAGCGACGCTGTGGTGCACGGTGATTGGCGGAATTTTCATCACGGCGCTCGTGATGCCGGGCTTTACCCAGGGGCACCTCTCGGGCAAGTTGCGCGAGATGCCGCGGGTCGGCCCGCTCTTTGGACGACTGCTCGAAGCAATTCGCATGTACCGCACACGGCCCGGCGTTTTAATTCTGACTTGTTTCCTCAGTGTGCTCGTGCATGTGCTGAATACCGTCGGCATCTATTTGATTGCACGGGGCTTGCCCGGCGCGGTCCCCTCGCTGGGCGCGCACTTCATCATTGTGTCGCTGGGAATGCTGGCCGGCGCCATGCCGCTATTGCCGGGCGGGTTGGGCGCCTTCGAAGGGGCTATGGACTTTCTCTACCGCGTCGTGCCGGGGGGCGTGAAAGTCGCCCACGACCAGGGGCTGTTCGTGGCCTTTGGCTATCGTGCCATCACGATTTCGATTGCGCTCGTGGGGCTGGTGTTCTATTTCCGTGGCCGGCGCGACGTGGATGCCGCCTGGGAAGAGGCCGAACACATGAGCGATGACGAAACGCCCGAGCCGAACGCCGCGACGTCTGCTTCGGGGCGCGCAGCGGCCTCCCCTGGCAAAAGCGCCACCCACGGCAAAAGCAAGCGTCCGCATAACGCTGCGGACGAACGGCCGGAAGATTCACTGATCCGGTAGCGCTCTATTGCGGGTCGCGCCGCTCTGCAGGACTGCCCGCCGCAGCATGTTCGGGCTGGTAGGCCTTGCCATTCAGGAAAATGCGGCGGCCGCCGGTTGCGATTCCTGTGACGCTGCCGGCGTCGATCTCGGTGTTTTCAATGGCCGTGACCGAAGGCCCGTCGGTCATGATTTGCGCCGCGCCATTGTCGCTCAGCAAGCACGAGTGAATCTCGACGCTCGACGCCCCGCCGACAAAGATGCCGGTTCGGCCGTTGCCGCGAGCCATGACCCCGACCAGCGTGCAGTCCTTCGCGCAATCATGGGCGTTGATCCCGTCGAGTTGGAAGCCCTGGACCGTCAAGTTGCGAATGATGACATCGTGAACCTCATACAGCGTGACACCGACGGTGAGCGTGGCAAACGCGAGAGGATAATCATCAGGGAGCGTTTGCGGATCGACGCGAAAATAGATTTGCCCGTCGGCTAAGCACCATTGCCGCGGAGCAAGTGCGGGGATGGTCCCTGCGGTCGAGGTCAGGTACACGCGATCAACGGGCGGACCGTCGAGAAACAGTTGCGCAAAGGCTCCGCGTGGCGGCTGAAAGCGAAAGACGTCGCCGCGGAAGTTTTGCCAGGCCTTGGGGGGCACAAACTGCGAGCCCTCGAGCACGGCGCCGTTCCCTTCGATCACAAAGGGGCGCGAGCCAAGCCCGCTGTTTCGGCCTCCTTGCAACGTGACACTCTCGCGGTACGGAATGCCATTGTCGGACATCACGATACGATCGCCGGCGAGAGCCAGCTCCAGCGCTCGCGTCAGTGTGCGCACCGCACCGCCCCGTTCGGCACTGGTCACCAAAGTGCGGCCATCGCGATTGTCGTCGCCGTGCAAATTATCAACGAAGAGATCGTCGGCCCTGGCAGCGCCGATAAAGACGAGCAAGGCCAAGCAGGCGAAGAGAATGCGTTTTGCGGTCATTGGCATGATCATAAGTAGCAAACTCGCTGGAACTGATCCCCAGGCAAGTCTAGCACGCGTCCCGTGGCACCAAGGGATCGGAAATAACGCTTATGATGTTGGACGGCGGCAAACAGTTAGGGATCTTGTAGCGATTGGCTCCAGGAGGTCAGCTATGCGAGTTGCGGTGGCCGATTGCTGGTTGGAACTGTGCGAGGGAGATATCACACAGCAGGCCGTCGACCTGATCGTCAATGCCGCGAATAGTTACCTGCGGATCGGTGGCGGAGTCGACGGCGCCATTCATAGGCAGGGAGGTCCTGCAATCCATGCCGACACCGCACGTCGCTACCCAGACGGCTGCCCCACGGGCTCGGCCGTAATTTCGACGGCGGGACAGCTTGCGGCGCGCTACGTCGCGCATGCCGTGGGACCGCAGTGGAACGGGGGAAGGAATAACGAAGCCGAGCTACTGGCCGGGGCTTACCGGCGTGCTCTAGAGCTGGCCGTCGAGCATGAGTGCCAGGCTGTCGCAACCCCAGCCATTAGCACCGGGGTTTACGGCTATCCCTTGAACGAGGCGGCCCGCGTCTCGCTGCGGACAGTCATCGACTTCTTAACGACGCAGAAACGGCCAGAAATCGTGCGCTTTGTGCTGTTCAATGCGGAGACATTTGCAGCGTACTCGAACGCGCTGGCCGAGATATCTCCGCCGGGAAAATAGGGGTTCTACCGACTCCGGTTGCACTGCGCATGGGCGGGGCTGGCAACTGGATATGCCGGTTGACTAAACTGGGGCCTTCTAGGGGGCCACGGGCGGGCCTCGTTTTCGTCCGTTTTTCAGATGTTCGGGCTTCGATCGGAGATGTTGTTTATGTCCTGTGGAATTCGCGTGTCGTGCCGGGCGGCGTTCATTCTGGGGGCGGCCGTTGCTCTGTCGGCCAGCAATGAGGTGCGTGCCGAGGGATCGATCGATCCGAAGGTCCTCGCCCAGGATGTAACGATCTATCGCGACAAATATGGCATGCCGCATATCGACGGCAAGACAGACGAAGCCGTGATCTTCGGCTTTGGTTACTGCCAGGCGGAAGACTTCTTCTGGCAGATCGAAGATTCGTACGTCATGGGCTTAGGGCGTTATTCCGAACTCTACGGCAAGCAGTTTCTTTCCAAGGATCTGCGCAACCGGGCGTTTGAGATTCCACAACGATCGCAAGAAGACTTCTCCAAGTTCGATCCCAAGCTTCAGCGGATGGGAGAAGCCTTTATCGGCGGCGTCAATTATTTCCTTGATACGCATCCGCGGGTAAAGCCGCGTTTGATCAAGCGCTTCGAACCGTGGCACTTGGTGGCCTTTGCCCGGGCCGCGACGCTCGAGTTGGTCGGCGGTCACATGCACGTGCCCGGCGGCGATGTACCCACCAGTTACGGCGAGCAGAAACTGCAAGAAGAGGTTCGCGCCGCCACGGGCAGCAATGCGCTGGCGATCGCGGGCAGCAAGTCGCGCTCGGGCAAGGCGATGTTGCTCATCAATCCGCACCAGCCCTACTACGGCTACGGACAGTTTTACGAAGCGCACCTGCGCAGCGGCGAAGGGTGGAATTTTACCGGCGCCTCGTTCTTCGGCACCCCGTCGCTGGCGCTGGGGCACAACGAGTATTGCGGCTGGGGCTTCACGACCAATGAGCCCAACGTCGGCAGTTCATGGCGGGAAACCTTCGACGATCCGGATGAACCGCTCAACTACAAATACGATGGCGGCTACCGCAAAGCCGTGGAATGGAAAGACACCATCAAGGTCAAGCGGGGCGCCGATTTCGAAAACGTCGAGGTCACCCTACGCAAGACCCACCACGGTCCGATCCTGCACAAGGTGAATGAAAAAGAATACGTCTCGGGCAATATCGGCAAGTTGTACGATTCGATCTTTTCGCGGCAAACCATGCAGATGGTGCGGGCGAAAAACGTCGACGACTTCAAGGCCGCGATGGGCATGCTCGAAATCCACCTGTTCAACACGGTGTATGCCGACGTTCACGGCAACATTTATTACCTCTACAACGGTGTCGTGCCCAAGCGCAATCCCGGGTTCGACTGGAAACACCCCGTCGACGGCAGCGATCCGCGCACCGAGTGGCAAGGAATTCATCCCGTGAGCGATTTGCCGCAGGTGTTGAATCCCCCCTCGGGTTATGTGCAGAACTGCAATTCCACGCCGTATACCACCACCGCGAACGCCGGGCCCGCGATCGGCGATTACCCCGATTACATGGTCGAAGATCGCTATGACGACAAGCGGCGGGCCAAGATCTCGCGCAAATTGCTGGAGGAAGCCAGCGACATGACGTTCGACCGCTGGCATGACCTGGTGTTCGACACCACGATCTACTGGGCGCTAACCGAGCTGCCGCGTTACAAGCGCGACTTGGAAACGGTCCGCCATTCCGATCCGGAGCTGGCCGCGAAGGTGACCCCTTACCTCGAGCACTTGCTCGACTGGGACTGCAAGGGGTCCATCGAATCGACTCCGACTACTCTGTGCATCGCCTGGTACGAAGAACTGTATGGCTTCGGCTACCCGGCCGAAACGCTGAAGCATCAGTACGTGTCAAACGTGCCTGAGCAATTCAAGGCGTTGCTGACGGCGGCTAAGAAGCTGGAGGATACTTTCGGCAATTGGAAAGTTCCGTACGGCGACGTCAATCGCCTGCAGCGGCACGCGAACGTTTCGGACTTCATCAAGATTCCGTTCAGCGACAACTTGCCCAGCCTGCCCAGCGCCGGCTTGCCAGGCCCGCCGGGCGTGGTGTTCACGATGTACTTTACGCCGACGATCTATGTGCCGCCACTCAAGGTCATGAAGAAGCACTACGCGGTCGTGGGATCGAGCTATATCGCCGCCGTGGAATTTGGCGATAAGGTCGTCAGCAAATCGCTGCTCCCCTACGGCGCGAGCGGTGATGCCAAGAGCCCTCACTTCTTTGACCAGGCCGAACTGCTGTCGAAGAAGCAAATGAAGGAAAATCCCTTCTATTGGGAGGATGTGGTCGCCGCGGCCAAGCAGGTGTATCACCCGGGCGAAAAGCCGGTCGAGGCGACCGGGGCTCGTTAGTTTCTCGCTGCCGAACGGCTGGTAAGGTAGGCTTGGGGATAGTCGGTGTGCACGGCGGTCTTCCACGGGGGTTGACCAGCCCTGCCGCCCGCCGTGTGGAGGAACTGGTCATGTTGCGCTGGGCTTTGACGTTTCTAATAATTGCCTTGATTGCGGCGGTGCTCGGCTTTGGCCAGTTGGAAGGAGCGGCCATGTACGCCGCCAAGATCGTCTTTTTCGTGTTTCTCGTGTTGTTCGTCGTGTCGCTGATCACCGGGCGCCGCGGCGTGCCGCTGCAGTAGCCACGTGCCAATTACCATAGGCCGGCCAGAAGCATGAAGCTGGGGCTGATCAATTCCGCTTGGGTGCAAGCCAATCGGCCGACAGAGTTCGGCTTGCGGAAAACAAAAGAAATCGGCTTCGACGTGGTCGACATCTTTGTCGACCCGTTGGAGCTGGATCCGCGCGAACGCCGACTTATTCGCGAAGTCTGCCACGAATTGTCGCTGCCGATCGTTTCGTTACCGTGCGTGTGCGTGGGCCTGGCCGACCCCAGCGCCAGCGTGCGCCGCTTCCACGTGGAACGCGTGCAGGCGTATCTCGATCTGGCTTATGACTACCACGCGCAAAACGTGCTGGTCGTCATCGGCGAATACATCTGGAATCGCGAGGTGATTCCGCCGAGCGATCAGTGGAATTGGGCTGCCGATGGCGTGCGCCAACTGGGGCAAAGAGCGCGCGAGCTGGGTTTGAAGATCATGATCGAGCTCGAGCCTTTTCCGCTGTCGCTGGTCAACGACATCGACACGATGGTGGCGTTCCTCGATGCGGTCGGCCTGGAAAACGTGCAGGCCAATATCGACATCTCGCACCTCGCGCTGTCAGGTGTCGCCCCGGCCGAGTTGCGACGGCTAAGCGGACGCGCGGGACATGTGCACATTTCGGACTGCAATGGCAAGGTGCATGGCGATTTGCCGCCGGGGCGCGGCGTGGTCCCCTTCGAACCGTACTTGCGCGAGATACGCGACCTGGGTATCGACGGTGCGATCTCGATCGAGCTGGAGTTTTCGCCGGAGCCGGACAAAATTGTCGAGTGGGTCGCCGAGGCCTACCGCGAGACCGACCGCTTGCTCGCACCGCTCGGTTTACGCGGGTGAGGGATCGTTCGCACGCAGCGCGCGGATCTCACCGCTGCGAAATCACCGGAATTAAACCTCGCCGCGCAGCCACTCGGGCACGCGCTGCACGCGACCTTCGCGGTCGACGCAAGCCAGCGTGCTGTGCCCCTCGGCGAGCAGCTCCTCGCCGCGATAGATTTCGTAGGTGTGCTCGATTTTGGCCGCCGTGATGCGCGCGGCTTTGGTGCGCAGGGTCAGAATATCGTCGTATTTGGCCGGCCGCTTGTAGGTGCAACCAATTTTTACCACGACCATGAAGGTCCCTTCCTCCTCGACCTGGCGATAATCTCGTCCGTTGGCGCGCAACAACTCCGTGCGGCCGATCTCGAAGTAGGTGAAATAGTTGGCATGGTGCAGGACGCCCATGGCGTCCGTTTCCTGGTAGCGGACGCGGATCTGGAGGTCTTGTTCGAGAATCATGGTCGTGAGGGTCCAGTTTTGGCGATCGTCCGCTTAGCGGGCGCGAGGTTGCTTTCAGGCGTCGCTTCGACAGGTCCGCATCTTAGGAATTTTCCCGCGGCGCTCAAAGGCGAGTAGCGCAGCAGGTTGACGCAAGACGGCTCATTCTTTACAGTTAGCGAGTCATAAACTGCCTGACTGCTGGCCGTAGTTGCACGTCGCCCCTTGGGGAATGTTTACCAACGCCGCTGTCCTGGTCGCGAGAATTTTCCGCATGAGTACGGGTGAAGGGACAGGCACAAGCTACTCCACGGCCCGGGGGCGCAATTGGCCCTCGATCCGGCAATTCACGGTTTTTCTGGAAAACCGCGTGGGGCAATTGCTCGAAGTGGTACGCCGCTTTGAAGGGAGCAAGGTCAAAATCGTCGCCCTGTCGATTGCCGACGCCGCCGAATGCGCCTTCGTCCGGTTCCTGCTCAGCCATCCCGAGCAAGGACGCGAGATTCTCGAACGTGCCGGTCTGGCCTTGATCGAAACCGACCTGATCGGCGTCGAACTGCCCGACGGCCCTCAACCCCTGCTGCAGGTGTGCACTGCGCTATTGCAGGCCGAGGTGAACATCGTCCAGGCCTATCCATTGCTGGTCCGTCCGCGGGGGCGCCCGGCCGTGGCCCTGATGGTCGACAACATCGACATGGGGATGGAGACGTTGGCCAACAAGGGCTTTACGATGATCACCGAGGGTGATCTGACGGATGACGAGTAGACGGGCGGAGAGTGACCAGCCGTCGGGCCCCTGGCTCCGGGCTTGCTTTTCGTAGTCGCTTGCCGGCAAATCATGCCCAGCGGGTTCTCCGGCCGCCCGGGAGTGGTCTTCTTGACTTCGGCCGGCGTGCCGGATCAGACTAAGCAGGTGTGAGAAGCCCTGTCGCCGCGAGTGGAACCGGAGTGCTTTTCACCGATTGCTCGCGGCTTCTTATCGCCGACCAGACTCAGAGTTTTTGTGCATGCCCATCTCTGTTTTGTGCCCCAGCTGCAAGGCCCGTTTTCAGGTAAGCGAAAAGTTTGCCGGCAAGCAGGGACCTTGCCCCAAGTGCAAGGCGCCGATCACGATCCCCAAGGTTGAAGAGCAGGTGCAGATCCATGCGCCGGAAGAGTCGACGGCGGCGACAAAAACGTCGACCGGCGCGCCGACGCTGAAACCGATCGCCCGCAAGGAAGCCAAGTTCGACCTGATTCCCACGGTGATCGCCGTGTGCGCCACGTTGGCGGTGCTGGCCATCGCGGCCGCGGCGGGCAAAGTGTTTCGCGACCTGTTTGTGTTACGGGCCATCGCGCTGGTGCTGGTATCGGCCCCCATCACCGTGGCCGGCTACTCCTTCCTGCGTGCTGACGAACTGGAGCCACACCGTGGCCTGTGGCTCTGGGTGCGGGCCGCCGTGTGCGGGCTGGGCTTTGCCGCCTTATGGGGCGCGTACGCCATGATTCCCCCCGACCTGCGCGCAAGCAGTTGGAACTGGTTTTTTATCGGACCCGCTCTGTTGGGTCTGGGAGCCGGCATTGCCTGGATGAGTTACGATCTCGACTTTGGCAACGGCTTCTTGCTGGCCTGCTTCTATTCTGCCGTGACGCTGGCGCTAGGTTGGCTGGCTGGGCTGGAAATGCCCTGGAGCGTTATCACTTCGCGCTGAGCAGTCCTGCTCAACCGCCGGCGTTGTGCTGCAAGAACTGTTGCGTCATCTCGCGCTGAAACCGCTGGACAAGCTCCGCCGTGCGCAGATTGCCGTGCCCTTTGCCGGGGACGATTTCCACTGTGGCGTCACTGCCCAGTGCCTGTAGAGAGTCGCCGAGCTTGCGCGTCGCGCCATCGAGATAAAACGTATCCAGCTCGCCCATCACGATATGCAGCTTGCCGGCCAGCTGTGGGCCAAGGGTGGCCCAGTGCCGCTCGAGCAACCGCCGAATATCGTACTTCTCCCAGGCTTTGGCCACCGCCGGCTGGATCTGCCCCGAGGTGCGATCCCACAACCGCTGCGGTTGTCCTTGCTCGCCCAGCGGGCTGAACACCGCCTCGAACGAGCGCAATTGTCCACCACGCCCCAGCACGTCGTCCATGCGCCCAAATTTGGCAAACCAGAGGAACGGCTCTGTCCCCCTCCGAGCGATGGGACGCGGATTGCCCTGCGGATCGGTATAGAGGCTCAGCGGTGGATCGGCATACAGGTCGACTTGCTGGAAATCGCGAAAATCCACCGGGTCAGGCGCCGTGCTCCAGCACCCTCCGAACGTTTCAGGATAATTCACTTGCAGCCACAAGCTCGACCATCCGCCCGAGCTGTGGCCTGTGACAAAGCGTGCGTTCGACTGCGGCACAGTGCGATATTGTGCATCAATGTGCGGAATCATTTCGCGTACCAGCGCCGCGCCGCGCGGCCCATTGGTGGCACTGTCGGCATAAACGTGATGCCCCCATTTGCAGTTGCCGCTGAGGTAAACCCGAATGAAATCAGTTTCCCCTTCGCCCGCCTTAGTGGGCGCTTCGCGAAAGCGCGCCGGAGGGCGATGCGTACCACTAAACCCTGGGATCTCATAAATCACGGGATAGCGTCGATCCGGATGCTCGTCGTAACCCTCGGGCAGGACCACCGCCGCCCGTTCCACCACGTCGCGAGCGAAGAACTGCGACAGCAGTCCGCTACGCAGCACGATTTCGTGTAACCAAGCCGTGGTGGGAAATGGGGCCGCCTTCACCACCTGGTCGAGCAACAACGGAATCTCGCCGGGCATGGTCGGATCGACGGTCACTTCTTGGACGGTGCTGTAAAAATTGCCGACGCCGAGCGACTGATTTTGGCAATAGAAGTCGTGATCAAGGATGGCCTGCACACGATCTGTCTCTTATACACATCTCCGAGCCCACGAGACGTAGAGGAATCTCG
>CAMFLN010000054.1 GCA_945957305.1 uncultured Planctomycetaceae bacterium
TGTCTACCCCGGTCAGATTCCTGGCCGCGCCTGCGCCTGGCAATTGAAAACGCGCCGGCTCGAATTGCCGTTACGCCCGCTGGTGATGGGCATCATCAACGTCACGCCCGACAGTTTTTCGGACGGCGGGCGTTTTGCCGACACAAGCGCGGCAGTTGACCAAGCGCTGCGCCTGGCGGCCGCAGGGGCGGACCTGTTGGACATTGGCGGCGAAAGCGCACGCCCCTTTGCCGACATGGTCTCGGCCGAGGAAGAACTGCGCCGCGTCGTGCCGGTGGTCGAAGCGGTGGCCGCCGCCACTGCAGTGCCCATCTCGATCGATACCTGGAAAGCGTCGGTGGCACGCGCCGCGATCGCCGCCGGCGCCGAGGTGATCAACGACATCACGGCCCTGACAGGCGATCCGGAAATGCTGCCGCTGGCGCTCGAGACACAAGCTGGCTTGTGCGCGATGCACATGCGCGGCACCCCGCAAACCATGCAGCTCGATCCGCGCTACGATGATGTGGTGACAGAGGTGTATGCCTACCTGCGCGAGCGGCGCAATGCCTTGCTCGCGGCCGGCATCGACCGCGAGCGGCTGGCGCTCGACCCGGGCATCGGTTTCGGCAAGACGCACCAGCACAGCCTGGAACTGCTGGCCGCTTGCCGGGGGCTGCACGTGCTCGGGCAGCCAGTGCTGGTCGGGCACTCGCGCAAGGGATTCATCGGCAAGGTGATCCGCGACAAGGAAGCCGACCGCACGGCCGGGACCGTGGGCGTGGCCCTGGCCTTGGCCCAGCAGGGGGTGCAAATCATCCGGGTACACGACGTGGCCCCGGTCCGCCAGGCCCTCATGCTCTTCGAAGCCTCCGGCGGCCTCGACGGCCACCCCGGCCGGGTCAAGGAGTAGCTCTCCCGTTTACTGGCTACTGGCTACCGTCCACTGTCTTCTGCTGCGCCAGTCAAGCTAGTCGATCGACGGAAAATCGGTTATTATGTGCTCAGTTGGCGCACGGCTTCCCCCTCGGCGGCGGGGAGTCAAGGGGCGTCATCTCGTTGGGGACCGCCTGGTAGGGCCGGGTCCCCCAGTCGCGCGCGGGAAATCAGGCCATGGCTCGTAAGGTTGTAAATCGGAAAGAATTGCGTAAAGAGTCCGAGGCTGCAGAAGCGGCCGAAGGCAAAGCCGAGGGCAAAACAGCCAAGAAGGCGCCTGCCAAGCGCAAGAGCCGAGCCAAAGCCGCCAAGGACGTCCGCCTGAAGGCCTTCTGGGGCGTCTTCAACCAGTCGATGAAGCGCGTGGCGCTGTTCGACTACAGCGAGCGCAAAGCGGCCGACAAGAAGGCCGCGGAACTGACCGCCTCGCAAAAGACGCCGCACTTCGTCCAGCCCGTGAAGGAAGCGATCACGGAGTAAGTGGGCGGGACGGTCTTAGCCACTTGCCGTGGTGAATCGGGTTGCGGCTGTACAAGGGCGAGGGATCATTCAGTACGTGCGCGCCGGGCTCAACTTCAGTAGCCCCCCATGCCGCCGCCCCCCATCGCGCCAAGAGTCCCTGCGGTCAACACCTCGTCGATTTGTTTATGCACATCGGCTGTTTGCCGAACGACGAGGACGTCTGAATTGTAGGAGCCGCGCTGTGCGGTTGCCTCGTAGACGCGATTGATCACGCAAATCTCTCCTTGGCCTCCATTTTCTTTCCAGCTTTGCGGCGCGAGGAGTTTCTTGAGGGCCTCGGCCGTCTGTTCGCCAGACGTGGTGCGCAACGCATACGCGCGGGTGACAGGTTCGTTCGCTTCGCTTCTCTTCGCGAGGTTGTGTTCCTGCAACTCAGCGCGAAGCTTAGCCAGTAACTCTCTTACTTCGCGATGAACTTCCGCCGACTGGCTGAAAACCAAGGCTTCCCCCTCGGGGAAGCTGTCAATGATTCCGGGCCCACTTCCCCATTCTGAGTCAGGGCTGCAGTTTGTCGTAATGAGATGCATCAATGGTCCCCATTTTCGCGCGCCAAGTAGGTCCCCAACATAATAAACCTCCGTCGTCCTAACTTCATCGGCTTTCTCGTCGCTTGTGATCAGCAACACCTCGTGTTGCGGCACGAATGTCAGATCGAATTCCTCCAGAATCAATCGCAGCGCCGCGCGTAGAGAAACCGGTTTGCGCAACGAGAACGTGACCGGCGCGGCCGGGTCGACGGCGGCGTCGGTCAATCCTTTCGCGTCGAGCACGATGTTGATATCGAACTGATCGGCGAAGAAGTGCATCACATCCGTAAGGGGCGTCTCGGCAAACTCGGGCTTCACCGGCCGGTTCAAGATCGCTTCGAAGTCGACTGTTTCGACGCGCTCTGCAGGGGCGGCAGGCTGCTGGGCGACCACCAACATGCCCGCAAAGGTGAGCAACGCAATACATAAGCCGAACGCAAAAGTGCGTGTCATGGGCGCGGTTCCTCAATCTTTATGCCGAGAATTCGAACTAGCGCAGCGCAAGCAAACGCCTGCGTCCCCTTCGACGTGTCGCTTAATTGGCCGGAGAACGACGGCAAGCTAATCGGGTTCGCGGATTACGGCTTGTCCCTGGTTTTTGCCGGGGTTTCCGCGGTTTCTCCTTGCGCACCGGCGGCGCTTTTCAACCCACCTCCGATGCTGCCGCCGCCCATTCCTCCGCCCGAGCCGCTACCGAGTTTGCCGGTGCCGCCACCCGAGCCGCCGCCCATTCCCCCCATGCCACCGCTGATCGGTGTCAAACTCGCACTGATGAGTAGGTCGTCGATTTGCTGATGCACATCAGCGGTCTGTCGCACGAACAAAACATCTCCGGTCAATGGCTTGGCCTTTTCCGTGGCGGCGATGCGATTGATCACGGCGATCTCCCCTTCGCCGCCGCTCTCTTTCCACGATTGGGGAGCGATCAGTTTGCGGATGGCTTCGGCGGTTTGTTCGCCCGATGCGGTTCCCAGCGTATAGGCCCTGGTAAACGGCTCTTTCCCCGATCCCTGCTCAGCAACTTTGTGCTCCTTCAATTCTTCGCGCAACTTGGCAAACAAGTCTTTCAGCTCGCGCTGCACTTCGGCCTTCTGACTGATGACCAGTGCGTCTCCCGTGGAAAATGGCTGGATGCTGCCTGAGCCGCCGTTGTCATCCCAGGTATCTGGTTGGACAGTGGAAACGACTATTTGCATCAGCGGTCCCCATTTTCGCGAAACTCCGAACTGCGCGCCGGTCAGGTCCCCCACGTAATAAACTTCGGTGGTCAGGACCTCGTCCGCTTTCTCCTGGCTGGTGATCAACAACACTTCGTCCTTCACCACGTACGTCAATTCCAAGTTCCCGGGAATCAACTGCAGCGCCGCGCGCAGTGAAACCGGTTTGCGCAGCGAAAAGGTCACCGGCACTCCCGGATCGATCGCCGCGTCGGTCAACCCTTTCTCGTCGAGCTGGATGTTGATATCGAACTGCCCGGCCAGGAAATCCACGACGTCCGCCAGGGGCGTATCGGCGAACTCCGGTTTCACCGGCCGGTCGAGGATCGCCTCGAAATCGACCACCGGAACAGTTTCGACCACAGCGGCGCCGCGAAGTCCGGCCAGCCCACCGCCGCCACCTGCGCCTCCGCCCGCCGCGCCAGCAAGTCCGCCCCCTCCACCGCCACTTAGTACAAAGCCTGCGCCACCACCCCTCACTGTGCCGCCACTCCCCGAGCGGACAGCTTTTTCGGGCGAGTTCACCGGGGCCGTTTCCTGCCCGTGAACTTGATGAATTCCACCACAGCACATCGCCACCGCAGCCACAAGCACAAATAGGCGTGACATACGAGCCTCCCCTGCGAGCTGAGAATTCACGGAACCGTGAATGCAGAAGTTGAGGCGGCCCGCCGGGCGGTTCCGGACACCCACGGGCCGCTTGCGCGGATGCTAATCGAATTGCGAGCCGACAAGCAAGAAAATTCCGCGCAGGAAATCCACAAGCGCGCTCATGATTGCCCGACCCTTCCCACGGCGCAGCGGCGGGCATACAGTCAACAGGGGGCCTTCGTTGACTCTCCCCCGTGGGGAGTTCACAATCGCAGAGCCGGTTTTCCCGGTCGATTCGCGAGAAAGTCGCCGTTCGATCCGCCGGCCCAACAAGCGCGTGCCCCAGACGCCGCAGGCCCAGCGGGTTCATCCACAGCAAATAGCGGAAGTATCGAGCGCCCATGGAGTTCCAACCTGGTTTGACGGTCGGTATCGACCTCGGCACCACGTTTTCGGCGATTGCCCACCTCGACGAGGAGGGCAACCCTGTCGCGCTGCCCAACGAAGACGAGGAAATTGAAACGCCCAGCCTGATCCTCTTGGCCGACAGCGGCCATGTGATCGTCGGCCCCAGCCGCATGCGCGCGGCGATGGAGGATCCCGAGCATGTGGTCGAACGCGTCAAGCGGCATATGGGCAACGCCGAGTTCAAGCGCACCTTTGACGGGCATGAAATCACGCCCGAGTTCCTTTCGGCCCTGATCCTGAAAAAGCTGCGGCAGGACGCCGAGAAACAAATCGGCAAAATCGGCAACGCCGTGATCACGGTCCCGGCCTACTTCAACGACTCGCGCCGCAAGGCGACACAAGACGCCGGACGGATCGCCGGCCTGAACGTAGTGGACATCATCAACGAGCCCACGGCCGCCACGCTGACCTACGCCTGGCACCGGGGCGAACTGGGGGCCGCAAAGCAAAACTTCGATCGCCCGCGCCAGGCGCTGGTCTACGATCTGGGGGGTGGCACCTTCGACGTCACGGTCGTCCGCTACACGCCCACGCACTTTCAGGTGCTGGCCACCGACGGCGACGTGCAACTAGGGGGCGTCGACTGGAACGACCGCATTCTGGATTATGTCGCCAGCGAATTTCAGAAGAAGCACAACCTCGATATTCGCACGTCAGCGGCCACGATGCAGATGATGCGTCACGACTGCGACCAGGCGAAGATCGCGCTTACCGAGGGGGACAAGACGTCGATCATTTGCCGGCATGAAGGGAAAAGCCTGTCGGTCTCGATCACCCGCGAGCAGTTCGAGGAGATGACGGCCGACCTGCTGCAGCGGACGATCGACACGACCGAGCAAGTCATGGAACAGGCCAAGGTCGAACCAGGGCAGCTCGACGCGATTGTGCTGGTCGGCGGATCGACCTTGATGCCCAAGGTGCCGATATTGCTGGAACAGGTGACTGGGATCAAACCGTACCAGGGCATCTCGCCACATACTTCGGTCGCGCAGGGAGCCGCGATCCATGCGGCGATTCTCGAAGCTCAGCACCGTGGCGATAAGAGCGAGCTGGCGGAGAAAGTCCGGCGCTATTTGAAGCAAATTAAGCAAGAGGACGTGAACTCGCACGGACTGGGCGTGGCCGTCAAGCATCCCCGCACCGGCAAGATGATTAATCACTTGATGATTCGCCGCAATACGCGGCTGCCGGCCGAAAACAAGCAGACGTTTCGCACCAACGCCCCGGCGCAGCAACGCGTGACGATCAAGGTCATCGAAGGGGACGCGCCTGACCCCGCGGCCTGTTTGTTGATCGGCAATTGCAGCATCACGGACCTGCCACCGAATCTGCCCCAGGGCTCGCCGATCGAGGTGACCTATGCTTTCGACAGTTCGGGCCGGGTGCGCGTGCGTGCCCGGGACGTGACCGGCGGTCAGGAAGCAACGATCGACATCCAGCGCAAAAGCGGGCTGGATGACAAGCAGGTCGACGCGTATACGAATCTCGCGAGTGAATATGTCGTGGAATAAACTCGTGACGGGGCGGCGCTACGGCGAATCCGCGCGGGTGTGAACAGCGCCGTGCAATGCCAGACGCGAGTCCAAGTTACGACGGAGAGTTAGTCAAACCACACGAGCATCATGGCGAAACAGTTAGAAGTCTACCGCGACTGGCTGGGCATCACTGATACGGCCCGACCGCTGACGCATTACCAGCTGCTGCGGCTGAATAAGTTCGAGGACGATCCGGCCAAGATCCGTCTGCACTACCGCAAGATGAATGCGCACGTGCGCAAGTTCGCCAGCGGCGATTTCGCGCAGCAATCGCAAGAGCTACTCAACGAGCTGGCCAAGGCCATGCTCTGTCTGACGGATACGCGCCGCAAGGGGGAGTACGACGCCTCGCTGGGCCGGGCCGAGGGGAGCAAACGCCGCAAACACACGCTCGAAGAGATTCTCGTCGGCCGCAAGATTATCGATACCGCGGGGCTCGAGAAGGCCCGCAACCTGGCGAAGGCCATCAACCTCGAAATTCGCGATGCCGTGATTCAGCAGAAGCTGGCCGGCGCGGACGCCGTGATGATGGCCTACGCCGAATCGCTCGGTTTGCCGTACATCGATCTGGGGGACGTCGGCGTCAACGAGGAACTGGCCCCCATGGTTCCGGCCGTGCTGGCCCGGCAGCATTCGTGCGTGCCGGTGATGTCGGACCATGGCGTGTTGCTGATGGCCTCGCCCAATCCGCTGGTTCCGGAAGTGGAAGAGGAGCTGCGCCTGCGGCTGAGCATGCCGGTGCGGACGATTATCTGCACACCGAGCGAAGTGAACGCGGCCGTGCAGAAGTACTACCCCAAGGAGGCGGTCGCTGCGCAAATGGCCGCCGGAGTCGCATCGGGCACCGCGCCGGCTTCGGTCGCTACGCCGGCCAAGAAGGAAAAGGCGGCGAAAGAGAAAAGCGATGACGACGCGGAAGCCGCTCCGCTGGCCGACAAGGCCACGATGAAGAAGCGGATGCAGATGGGGGCGGGGCTCGGTTTCATGTGGGGCTTCATCGGGCTGGTGTTATTCGGCAACCTCGCCCCGCGCATGGCCAAGTCGTACGGCTTGGGAACGAACATGAAGCTCTACGGCGTGGCCCTCGGATTGGGCCTACTCTTCGCCGGCGTGGGCTACATCGTCGGCAGCATGTTCAAACGCGAGTGAGCGGTACGCTGCACTCTCGAAAAGTGCGCCAACGGCGCGATATCGCAGCCGAATCGATTTAGCCGGCGGGATCGCCCAACGGTCCGTTTCTCGCGCTGCAGCGGCATTTTCCTTCGACGCGAAAACCAAGCCCGCCGGCTAAATAACACACGTGCCGATCGAATAGCAGCGCCGTCAGTTGCTGCCGAGGACGGCACGCAGCTTCTCTTCGGTTTCGCTGCGCGTCAGCTCGGCTTTGCCGAAGCCTGGCACCGCGCCGGCCGCTACCGCTTCGGCTTGGGCGTCGGCGTAGTTGCTCACCAGCATGACCGGCACGGTGGCCAGCGCGGCGTCGGCTTTGATGGCCTTCAAGATCTCGAGCCCATCCGAGTAATCGGCGTCAAGCTTGCGATTGACGAGCACCAGGTCGACCGGTTCGCGGCGCAGCTGGCTGAGCGTGTCGGTCAGCCCATGCGTTTGCACGACGGTCGCGCCAAAGCGCGACTCCAACAGGCGCCGGATCGCGAAATGATCCGGCGAGCATTGTCCGACGTCCAGAACGCGTTTGGACATAGCTGGCGATTTCCGAAGAGGGGGTTCATCCGCAGATGACACAGATTTCGCAGATTCTTCGGCAGCACCGGATAGCCGGTAGCGGAAGTTGCAGAGGAACAATGTCTCTCGACATCGCCAACTCTTTAAACTGCGCTGCTCTGCAAAATCTGCGGATAACTGCTTTGCTCTAACCCACGCGTCGATGCGGTTACTTGTCTTCCATGTTCTCGATGGCGAACAAGTGGGTCTTGTTGGCGATGTACAGCACGTTGTTGGCGACGACCGGCGTGCTGTAGACCGAATTGCCCATGTTGTTCTCGGCCAGGATTTCTTTTTCCTTGCCGAGCTTGAACACGGTGACTTTCCCTTCTTCGTCGCCGACGAAGACCTTGCCGTCGACGATCAAGGCCGAACCCCAGGTGGCGGCGAACAGGTCGTGCGTCCAGTAAGGCTTGCCCGTCTTGGCGTCGACGCAATGGAACAGTCCGCTGAAGTCGGACAGGTACAGCAGGTCGTCCTTGATGACCACGGTGCCGCAGGTGCGGTGCATGGTTTCCTCGAATTCGACTTTGCCGTCGCCGTTCTGGTCGTAATCCGCGTAGTGCCAGATGACAGCCGAGTTCGGGTTCGGACGCGCGACTTCGCCCGCCGTGGGATCAACCGCTTGCAGACGTTTGTGTGGGATTGGCTTGCTCAGGTCGCTGACGTTGAACGCCAGTTCCGAGCTGACATCGCCCCGTTTTGTCGGGTCAATGCACCACAAATGCCCTGGCCCTTCACCGTGCTCGGGGTCCTGACCCACGGCCAGGTAGACCAAGTCATTGTAGACGACCGGTGTGGCGATGATTTCGTTGCGGGTCCCACGGCCGCCGAGGATGTATTTCGACTCTTTCGGGTTGGCGTCGAACTTCCACAGCAATTCGGCCTTGCCTCCGGGCGTGGCTTCGCCGCGGAAGCTGTACAAGTAACCGTCACCGCCGGCAAACATCACCTGCGGCACGCCCCCCAGCACGGCATACGTGGGGCTCGACCATTGGCCGTGCAGAATGTTGTTTCCCGGCGAGCTGTCGGACCACAGCACCTTGCCGCTGTTCTTGTCCACCGCCAGGAAACTGGGCGCCTGCGGGGCGGGCAAGTTGACGTGCGATTCGTCCACACCGTTCGAGGTGCAAATCCACAGGATGTCCCCGGTCGCGGTAATCGAACAGCTGCACATGTTGTGCTGCGAGATGCCGAGCTGCTTCATCATGTCGAGCGACCAGATGACGTCGGCCTCGTTCTTTTCGGTGAACTTCTCGTCCTTGTAGGGGCCGTCGTTTTCGCCGTCGAGGAAACCCTCGGTGTCGAGGCAGAGCACTTCGCCCCGGCTGGTCACAAACCACAGCCGCTTGCCTTCGACGTACGGAGCACAGCAGATGCCTTGCAGCGGCCAGTCATGCACGCGCCCGGTGGGGAGCTTTTCGCTGGAGTTCTGCCAGAGAAACTTGCCGTCGGCCTCGTTGAAGCAGAGCAGGCAGCCCAGGTCGGTCTCGGCCGGGTAGCGTTTGATCCAGCCGGCGCCATTGTTGGTGCCGACCCAGATTTTGCCGTCCGCAACGACGGGGTTGCCGTAGCTTTGCGAGCCCAGCTTGGCGACCCACTTGATATTCTTGCTGGTTTCTTTCTTCCACTCGCCGGTCTTTGCATCGAAGTCGCCTGGCTCGAACTCGGCCGGAATGTTCTTGCCGATGGGTGTGTTGTTGCGCGTCGACGATCCGGCCCATTGGTTCCACCAACGATTACTGACGCCGTCGGCGGCCCGTTCGGCTTCGTCAGGTGATTGCGGTGCGGCCTTAGCAGGATTTCCAGCGCTCTTGTCGGCAGGTTTGGCCGCCGTCGAGACGGCCGGCTTGCCGGCAGCCGCGGGCGCTTTTGCGGGCTGCTTCTTCCCGGTTTGCTGTGCGGTAAGAACCGACAGACTGCCAAGACTGAGGGCCAGAATCGTCACAACGGCCAGAAGACGAGTCGATTTCATGGTCGTGATATCTCTTTTAAATTGATCGATCCGGTAACGAGGCGCCGCGAGTCAGGCGAGCACATTGCTCACTTGGCGGGCGTCGGCGTTACCGTGATGTTGTCGTAAAACAGCTCTGCGCTACTGGCATTGCCGAACAAGCCAGGGCTTCCCTGCACGTTCGGGTATTCGTCGGTTGCTTCGATGGTCCAGGTTGACGGCTCGGATTCGCCGCGCGGCCAGACCTTGCCTTTGAGTACGGCCTTGCCGTCGATGACGTTCGCCTGGAACTTCATCGTGTACCAAGTGTCGGGCTTCCAGGGGAACGGCACCTGCTTCGAGAAGCGGTCCAGCACACTGGTCCAGGAGCGAATCTCGACCTGTTGCTTGGCC
>CAMFLN010000055.1 GCA_945957305.1 uncultured Planctomycetaceae bacterium
CTCATGGCCAGCGATTTGGAAACCGACCCGAACCTGGTCCGGAAAATGATTGAGGTCGAGACGCAGAATCCCGCTGGCATAGTCACCGCCTCGCGCTGGATTGCCGGCGGATCTTTTCAGGGGTACTCCAAAATCAAGCTGGTCTTGAATTGGTTTTTCCAGCGTTTTTTTTCCTTGATGTACGGGACGCGTCTCTCGGACATGACTTACGCGTACCGCATCATGCCGACACGATTGGTGCAGTCGATTCGTTGGGAAGAACTGCGTCACCCGTTCTTGTTCGAATCGATGATCAAGCCGCTCAGACTGGGCGTGCCGGTCGTCGAGGTGCCCGCGGTCTGGGTGGCTCGCAAAGAAGGCGATTCGCAGAATCCATTCTTCCGCAATTTCGAGTATTTTCGCACAGGCGTGAAGTCGCGTTTTGCACGCCGGTCCAGCCTGCTGCGATCGTCGAACGATTCTTGGGCTATGGGATGATCGGGCGTTGCAGCCAAGCGTCCGCAGCCACAAGCTCATCCCTTACTAGACGGTTTTCCGGGCGGATTCCATGAAGAAAGTCATTGTCACCACGACCATCAATCCGCCGACCAAGGCCATCGAGCGGTTCGAGGCGCTCACCGACTGGGATCTGGTCGTCATTGGCGACAAGAAAACTCCGGCTGATTATCGGTTGCAACGCGGCGTCTATGTTTCGCCCGAGGAGCAGGAAAAATACGATCCGGCCCTTTCCGAGGCGATCGGTTGGAACTGCATCCAACGGCGCAGTTTTGGGCTGTTGTGGGCTCATGACATGGGCGCCGACGTCGTGGCCGTGGTCGATGACGATAATATTCCCCTGCCCGGCTGGGGAGAGAAGCTGCTGGTTGGCCAGGAAGTGGAAGTGAACTATTACGAAACGGACTTGCCCGCCTTCGATCCCGTGGGAGCGACGAATCACGGGCATCTGTGGCATCGCGGTTACCCGCTGCCCCTGTTGGCCAAACGGGATTACTCCCGTCGATCTCGCCGTCGCGTGCGCGTCGACGTGCAAGCTGATTTCTGGAACGGCGACCCCGATATCGACGCGATATGCCGCATGGAACACGCACCGGAATGCAATTTCGATCCCAGCTATTTTCCGCTGTCCGCGAACCAACTGGCACCCTTCAACTCGCAAAACACATTTCTCAGCGGCCACTGCTTGCGGGATTACTTCTTGTTTCCTCACGTCGGGCGGATGGATGACATTTGGGCGGCTTACTACGTGCAGGGTAAGGGGCATCGTGTGGTTTTTAACCGTGCCTCGGTCTATCAAGAACGCAATCCTCACGACTTGATCCGCGATATGCGGCAAGAGTACTTGGGTTATGAGAACAACCTGAACCTGGTCCGCGACGTGGCCCGCGACCCCGAATCGATCAAGGCTTACCTGCCGGGCCGCTCGCTGTGGGCCTTCGAACTCTACCGGAGGCATTTCGCCGATGCGTAAGGTGTTGGTCACAGGGGGCGCCGGGTTTGTCGGCCGGCATGTCGTACGCCGCCTGCTCGAAGCGGGGGACGAAGTGCACGCCGTCGATTGCCTGGCGCCCGACACCGGAGGTCTCGATCCGGCGCGCGGCTGGCCGCTGTTCGATCCGCGTGAATTTCGCAATTTTCATTTCTACCACGAAGACTGCCGCGCTTGGTTCGAGCGTGTGCAGGACACCGATTTCGACTACGCCTTTCATCTTGCGGCGATGGTCGGCGGCCGGCTGATGATTGAAAACAACCCGCTAGCGGTTGCCGCCGACCTGGCAATCGACGCGCAGTATTGGCAATGGGCCAAGCTCGCAAAGCCCGGCAAAACGGTTTGTTTCAGCTCGAGCGCCGCGTATCCGATTAGCCTGCAGCGTGCGGATCATTATGTCTTGCTCAAGGAGGACATGATCTCCTTCGACGGTGACATTGGTATGCCCGACATGACGTATGGTTGGGCCAAGCTGACGTGTGAATACCTGGCGCGCCTGGCGTACGAGAAGCATGGCCTGCGGTCGGTCTGCTATCGCCCGTTTTCCGGCTACGGCGAAGATCAGGACGACGCCTATCCGTTTCCCAGCATTTGCAAACGTGCTATCGACAACCAGGATGCCGACGTGTTGCATGTGTGGGGGACTGGCACGCAAATGCGCGACTTTATTCACATCGAAGATTGTGTCGAGGGCGTGCTGGCCACGATGGACAAGATCGACGACGCCCGTGCGATCAATCTTTCGACAGGTATCCTGACCAACTTTCTCGAGTTTGCCGGTCTTGCGGCGGAGTTGTTGGGATACCATCCTGAAGTGCGCGGCATGTCGGACAAGCCGGTTGGCGTGCACGCTCGTGGTGGCGATACGACCCTGCAGAGGCAACTTGGATTTGCTCCGCGGGTGGACTTTCGCAGCGGCATCGAGCGGGCTTTGAAGTATTATGCCCGCTGACGGCGCATCTGACATTTAAAGCAAGCGAATGACGCGCGGCGGACGAACGAGGATGAACGACGGCCCCCCCTCCCCTGCCCTGCCCTCGACGCGCCGCTGGTCGCCGGGGGCAAATCTCGCCGTAGGCCTGTTGTTGTGCTGCTATTTTGCGCTCGGTTTAAGTGCGGCAAGTCGCAAGTCACAAGCCGGTGATGAGGGGATTCATCTCACCGGGGGCGTGTATTATTGGGCCACCAACGATTACCGCGTGCAGCCGGCCAGTGGCAATTGGGCGCAGCGCTGCTGTGGCTTGCCTGTTTGGTTAGCCGGTTATCGGCTGTCAACGTTTGACGATCCAAACTTTCTGGCGTTGCGAGAATGGGAAGTCGCGGACGCGTTTTGCTACGGCGTCGGCAACGACATCGACCGTATGTTGTTCCTCGGTCGCGCCATGACTGGCTGTTTCGGTGTTGCCCTGGGGATGATCACCTATGTCTGGGCGCGTTCCCTTTTCGGGACGCTGGCTGGGCTATTCAGCTTGACCCTGTATGTGTTTTCCCCGTCACTCTTGGCTCATGGATTTCTGATCACGGCAGACATGGCCGCGGCACTATTTTTTACGGCGGCCGTGGGTGCGCTTTGGCGGCTGCTGCATAGGGTGTCGCTCGGCACGATCATCCTGGCTTGGCTCGCTCTCTCCGGGGTTTTATTGGCGAAGTTTTCGGGTGTAATCATCGTGCCCATGGGCTTACTGCTCCTGGCCGTGCGAGTGTGTCATCGCGCTCCCTTAGTCGTACAGTTGGGGTCGCAGCGCGAAGTGCGCGGACGAATGCGACAGCTGGCTGCATTTGCGGCTCTCTTGTTGTTCTTGACTTTTGCTACAGCGGGAACGATCTGGGCCTCGTTCGGCTTTCGCTACTCGATGTTGAATCCGGCGCTCGGACCTGCCTCGCGCGAAGTCGCCTGGGAAGATGTACAGGTTCCGTCGCGCGTGATCAGCACGGCCCTCGGGTTGGCGCGCGACAAGCATCTCTTGCCCGAGGCCTATTTATTTGGCTTTGCGCACACATTGAGCCATGCCGAACAGCGTGCTGCTTTTCTGCATGGCGAGTTTCGCCAACAGGGCTGGGTCAGTTTTTTTCCGTATTGCCTAGCGATAAAAACGCCGCTCGAGCAATTCGTGGCGCTCGGCCTGTCGCTCGCTGCGCTGTTGTATTTTCATCGCCGGCACGACCTGGCTGCCGCTGCTTCGGCGTCTGGCTCACGCCACTTGCTGTACGAGCTTGTCCCGCTGATCGTGCTGCTGGCCGTGTACTGGGGTTTTGCATTGACCAGTCATCTGAATATCGGCCATCGACATTTATTGCCGACAGAACCGGCCATGTTGATCTTAGCCGGCGCCGCAGCCTGGTGGCTCAAGCCACCGACAACGGTCCGCGATGGAATGGAGTCTTCGGCAACGGCATCCCCCAGACGGCCAATCGTCACCATTATGCGACTGCTCGTGATCGGTACCGCCCTGGCTGCCGCCGCCGAGGCTTTGTGGGCGTGGCCTCACTACCTGGCCCATTTCAATCAACTCGTCGGTGGTCCGCGTTACGGCTACCGACATTTGGGAGACAGCTCGCTCGACTGGAGCCAAGACTTGAAAGAGCTGAAGCATTGGTTGGACGCGCATCCGGACGATGCGCGCGATCCCGGCCATTTGTATCTCTCCTTTTATGGCGGCCCACCGCCGGAGTATTACGGCATTCATGCACAGCGCTTGCCCTCGTTCCCGGATCGCTGGCAGCCACGCTTTCCCGAGCCGTTGACCGGCGGCACGTACTTAATCAGCGCCACGATGTTGCAATGCTTCATGCTCAGCCCACCAGGGCGCTGGAATCAAGGATACGAAGATTCTTACCAGCAAGATCGCCAAAGCGTGGAACGGTTCTATCAGGTGCAAGCTCATCCCACGTTCAAGTGGCAAGATATCGACGCGCCCTCGCAAAAAATGCTGTTCGACATTTTTCACCGTTACGAGCGCTTGCGCTTCAGCCGCTTGGCGTCTTATCTACGCAGTCGCGAACCGGACGATCAGGTCGGATACTCGATTCTCATCTACCGTCTGACTGAGGAGGATCTGGCAAAGGCCCTGGACGGTCCGCCCGTCGAGAATCTGGCAGAGCCGGAATGGCAAACCGAGGGACGTCGCCTCAATCACGAAGAGCAGCAACCCTAGAAATAACGGCCTCAAGCGCGCGGCTCGACAAACACACACTCGGACTTGATGGCGGCGACCAGCGGGTCGGCCTCGGCGGCGCAGAAACCGAGATGACTATGGCGGCGCCAGCCTTCGGCATATGTGAAGCAGCCTGAGAGGCGTCCTACTTCGCGTCCCAGCTCGCGCATCGATTCGATGTAGGAATCGAGCCCCTGGCTTTGGTCGAGCCACCGCTTCTGGCTTTCGTGCGCGGCGAGCATCGCCGCCTTGGCTTCGAGGTGTGGGCCGATATCGACAAAAATCTCGGGACGGACCGGCTGCCACAGTCCATCGCGATTGCCATGCGGTTGCGCGTGATACACCGTTACTGGCCGATCGATCACGGCCGTCGGCGGCACGACCGGAAAGTTCGGCATGCCGCGAGCGAAGGCTGCGGTCACTGCCAGTCTACAGGTATTCGTGTGATCTTCCATGTAGTCCGCCGGCGAATGTGTCAGCACGATGTCGGGCGCCACGTCGCGCATGATTGCCGACAGCCGCGCGAGCGTAGCGCGATCATAGAAGATTTCCAGGTCGTTGGTCAGGCTTTCGTGAAACACGGCGCCGATCAATTCGCAGGCACGGCGCGCCTCGTCGCGGCGAATTTGCGCTGTGGTCGCCGCGTCCGTCACGGTCGAACCACAGCAGCCATTGGCAACATTCATGTAGTGCAATTCGTAACCTGCGGAGCGCAAGTGCAACAGCGTGCCGGCCATGACAAACTCGATGTCGTCGGGATGGGCAGCAATGGCGAATACACGACGCGGCATAAAAGTTCTCGCACTCCCATGGAATCTCGGACGTAGTAGTTTTAAGCGCCCGCGATTTAAAGCTAACCTGGTTCAATCGTTGCATATCCGGGGTCATCGGCAGCTATTAATTGCCGCGGTTGATCGTTCCACCACACCATGATGCGTCCGGCCAGCGCATCGTTGGTGATCAACTCCATCACGGCGTCGGCGGCTTCGTCGAGCGTCGTGAGTGACTCGGGAACGCCCTGGGTGCGACGTTCTACCGCAGAAAGGCTGTTCCAGTATTCGAGCACCTCGGGCACGGCGATCCAGTCGGGCACGAAGCAATTGACGCGAATGTTCGCGTCAGTGGCCAGCCAGCCCAGAGTCGTCGTCAATCGGGCGAGTCCCGCCTTGGCGACGTCGTAGGCTGGGGACCGCGAATGTTTGCGCCCGTGCCCTAGCGCCGAGGTCGAGCCGATGTTCACAATCGCGCCGCCGCCGCGTTCTTTCATCAAAGGGATGGCGTAGTACATGGCTGCCATCGCTCCGAGCAAATCGACCTCGACCGGCTCGAACCACCACTCCAGCGGTTCGTTTTGGTGATACGCCGGCGAGGCATTGTTCACCAGGATGTCGATGCCGCCGAATTGCTTACGAGCGAAGTCGACCAGCTCACGCACCTGCTCGCGTTCGCCGATGTTAGTGCGCTGCGCCGCGGCACGCCCCCCGCTTGCGGTAATCAGCCGCACCGTTTCGCGTGCGCCTGCTTCGTCGATGTCCGCCACAACGACAAGGGCACCGTCACTGGCGAGTCGGCGAGCATAAGCGCGGCCCGAGCCCAGGCCACCGGCGCCCGTCACGATCGCCACCTTGTTTCGGACGTCCACGGGCTTGCCCCCACGCAGTTAGTGCATTTCCGCTTCGCACGAGCCGATGCCGCCGCGAAAGAAATTGAACTGCACCTGAGGGTGATCTGCCAGCAACGACATCGGAACGGCGCTATCCGGAATGCGCTTCGAGATCATCAATGTCGTTAATCGCAAGCCGAAAGGATTGTCGTGACAGCCCGCATGCCAGATCGAAACCTTCTCGGCACGCCACGTTTCAGCCGGCCCCACGGTAATTGCGTGGGTCGGGACATTGGTCACCACACCCCCCCCTGAGGTGCGGGCGTTTTGAATGATCGTCATCGGATGCAGCTCGACGACCCGAGTCGAGAGCTGGCGATATTCTGCGGGGGATGGCGGCTGTTCGCTGTATTTTCCCGACCTGCGGGGCGGGTCGTTAAAGGCCCAATGCTTGACTTCCCCTTGCCCCCCCTGCATTACCAGGCACCGAGCTTTGTCGAAACTGGCGACGTATTCTGCAGGCCGTTCGGTGGGAAAATGCAAATTCGCTGACGGCATCCGCAGATCGGGGCGTATGCGATTGAAGCACAGTTCCAGGTCCGCGCGGGCGAATGACAGCGGAAAATCCATCGGCGCAGCGCGCCCATCGACCACCCATTCGTCCATCCCCCAGAAATGCGCATGTCGCAAATCCAGCTCCAACTCGTTGACGAGCCGAGCCACGAGCGGCAGTTGCTCGGTGGGACCAATCGGGCCGCAAATCCCGGCGGGCGCGTCGGCGCTCGCGGCGCGCCAACTAGTGATGTACTCCAGCGCCTCGGCCAGGTAGAAGTCTTCAAGCGTGTCGTAGAAGCGGATGTCGAAGCCAGGGCGGGCCAATTTTGCGAGGTCAGCCGCAGTCAGGCGTGCTGCCTCGTCAAGAATTTCTCGATCGAGCGTCGTATAGTCCCACCATTCCGGGCTGATCTTGCTCAGAGGTCGCACGGCCATGGATTCGTTCCAGAGATTCCTTTTCGCTACGTCAATTACCAGCTCTGACCGCGCGATCAACGCCGAAATTCACTATTTGGGTTCGGCCACGCCCTCGGAAGGGCCCACGGCGACCGTCGTGCTCTGCGACAAGGGGAACTGCCGCAAAACTGCCGCGATTTGGTCGGTAGTGACCGCATCGACGGCCGCGAGGTCGTCCTTGACGGAACGATACTCGCGACGATGTATCCAATTGGCGCCCACATTGAACAATCGGCCGCGCGGGCGCTCGCTGGACAAGACCACTCGCGAGTTGATCTTGCTCTTGGCTTGCTCGAGTTCTTCTTCGCGAACTCCGTGCGCTTCCGCCGCGCGATAGATGCCGAGCACTCGTTGCAGGTTGTCCGAGGCGTTCTCGGGCGCGCAACTGAGGTACGTCAAGTACATGCCTGTGCCCTGGTAGTCGTAGTGTCCGACGCTGGCGTGCTCGGCCAGGCCCGGGTCAACGAGGTCCCAAAACATCCGGCTGCCAGAATCATCTCCCAGGATGGTGGCGAGCAACTTGGCGGCGAATCGTTCGGGCTGCGTCGCGCTGGGGGCATTGGCGATCTGGATCGCGTACTCTTGCGTCACGCCGTCGCGCGTTACGCATTCGAAGGCCTGTCGAGGAGCCGCTGGCTGAATATCGCGGGGCGCCACGGCCTTCTCCCAAGCACCACATTGCCGCTCTGCTTGTTCTACCAGGCTGTCGAAATCCACCTGCCCGGCGGCCACCAGCGCGATGTTGCCGGGACTATACCGGCTGCGAAAGTAATCGCGCATCGCGGAAACCGGCAACTGCCCCACGCTGTCCAACGTTCCCAGGACGCTATGGCCGAGCGGATGCTGGCCGAAATGGAGCGCCTTGCAGCGATCATCCATGCCGAACGGAGGCTGATCCTGGTACATCTGGATCTCTTCCAGGATGACCTGCTTTTCGGTGTTGAAGTCCGCCTCGCGCAGCGCCGGCCGCATGATGTCCGCCAACAGGTCCAAGGCCTGCGCCTGGAATTCTGGCAGCACGGCGGCGTAGTAGACGGTCTTTTCCTCGCTTGTGAAGGCGTTGTAATGCGCCCCCATCTCGTCAAATTCACGGTTCACGTCGTCGGCCGAGCGCCGCGCGGTTCCTTTGAACAACATGTGCTCGAGAAAATGACTGACGCCCGCCACGTCTGCGGTTTCGTCACGTGCGCCGGTTTTCACGAAAAAACCCAGCGCCATGGAATGTGCGCGCGAGTTGCACTCGGCGACAATCTCCAATCCATTTGGCAACACGTGCTCACGAAATTCCAACAGGCACCTCCAACGGCTTGGGACCGAGCGTGACGATCGTGAAATTCTTGGGGGGATTCTCTGTCAGGTAAGCATTAATGCTCTCGCGCGACAAGGCGTCGACGTGCGCCGCGATTTCTTCCAGCGTGCGCACTCGGCCCAGGTAGTACCAGTCGCGGGCAATCGCGGCACTGCGGGCCGAACTCGATTCTTGTTGCATTACCAGCCCGCTCTTGATGCGCGCCTTCAGGCGGCCGAGCTCGTCGGCCTGAACTCCTGCACTCAATCGCACGAGTTCACCCAATGTGACGTCGAGAGTCTCCTGGGCCCGTTCCGAGCTGGTGCCCGCATAGCACAGGACGCCGGCCTGATCGCGCAGCGACTGGTGCGTGGCATACACGCTATAGCACAGGCCCCGCTTCTCGCGCACCTCGGTGAACAGCCGCGAACTCATCCCGCCTGACAAAACACCGACCGAACCCCAGGCCTGGAAGTAATTCGGGTCGCGATAGGGAATGCTGGCATAGGCGATGCCAATCTGGGTTTGATTCGACTCTTGAAAGAGATGTTCATGCTGACGTCCGGCGTGGCCCGTCGCCACCTCCGCCGCGGCGACGCTTTTCCAATCGCCGCACAAACGTGCGATGTGGTCAACGATAGCTGACCAATCAAATCGGCCGGCAACGCCAATGACGGTGCCATTCGGGCGATAGTTGTGGGCGGTATACGCCCGAATTTGGTCAAGTGTAATGGCCTTGACCGTCTCCTCGGATCCCTGGCTGGGGCGACCCCAGGGATCGGGGAAGTGACGCCGCCGCAGTTCGAGCATGACCTTTTGTGCCGGATCATCATCGATCGAGCTGAGCTCATGCAACACGACGGCCCGCGACGGGGCGATCTGGTCCTCTGGCAATCGTGGCCGGCGCAGAACATCCGCATAAATCGCCAGCGCAGGAAACAGATTCCGGGCCAACGTTGCGCCGCTAAAACTCGTGTGCGCGTCCGATACGTTCGCGTCACGTTCGACGCCCAGATTATCCAGGTCCGTCACGAATTGCCGGCTGTCGCGCGGACCGGCTCCACGCAGTGCCAATTCGCAGGTCATGGTGGACAAGCCGGCTAGATCAGCAGGCTCGTAAGCCGTGCCCGCCGGCACGCGAATCGTAAACGCGGCCGACTCGACCCCTTCCATGGGCTCGCCGAGCAGCACCAAGCCATTCTCGAACTGATGCGTCCGTATTG
>CAMFLN010000056.1 GCA_945957305.1 uncultured Planctomycetaceae bacterium
TCGTCAAATAGCGGCTGCGCGGGATGATGCTTCGAGAATTTTTTGCGATTGGCGTAATCGGCATCGGCTTCCTGGATTTTGGCAGCATCGAAAAGAATGATTTCGGCCAATTCCTCAGTCGCGGGCGTGCAATAGATCGGCCCTCTGTAGCCATAACGCGTCAGCCGCGGCAAGTAGCCAATATGATCCAAATGCGCGTGCGTCAGCACGATCGCCGCCAGGTCGTTGACGTCAAATGGCAAGGGGGCCCAGTTCTTGAGCCGCAGTTCCTTCAGGCCCTGGAACAAGCCGCAATCGATTAGGATCTGCGTACCGTCTGCTTCGAGCAGATACTTCGATCCCGTGACCGTCTCGGCAGCGCCATGAAATGTTAAGCGTACCATTCGCAACCCGTGACAGAGGCGAAAGCGATGTTGCTCCCAGTCTAACTTCCGTGCGGCCTCTCTGCTGCAAATCGCTTATCGAGATGTTGAGCCGGTTCCAGTCCGCTGCCAGCGCAACATCCCTCCGAGTGCCAGGCTGGCCAACAACAGGGGAATCGCCACAGGTAACACATTTCGGTAATCAGCCGGCGTAAGCCGCGCAACGGGGGGCAACCACTGCCAGACCACGATATAGCCAATCGCCAGGACCGCCGTGCAGAGAGCCATGCGTGGTCGCCTGTTTTGTCGCAATGCCAATTCGGACAGAAGCAGTAAGCAGAGCAACAGAGTCGTGCCACTAGCTATGACAAGGCCGGCCCGCCAGCCGAGAAAAGCCCCGGTCGCGAGCCATGCCACCGCTCCCGGCTGCGCGGCAAGCCCGGTCAATCCGCGTGGTTCGCGGAAACAACAGGCGAAGCAGCCGGCGAGCAAGGCGCCGCCGATGGCCCCCTCTGCGTGATCCAAAACATTTGCTGTCCAGGCGTAACTGCTTGGATCAGTTGCCAGGTCCCAGGGAATGGTTGGCAGATTTTCGAGCGCAACAGGAAGCAATAGACCGAAAGCGAGTATCACCAGAACAAACTTGCGCGGCACGCGTGCGTCGTCGATCTCGAACAAAGCCAGCACAATCAGGAATGACGCGAGGGCCGCATGATAAAGCCAGACAAAAACCAGGAAATGGAGATCGGCGACAGAGCCGGACAGGGTGTTTTCATCCAGCGGCAATATCCAAGCCGGTAACAATTCACCCACAGCGATGCTTGCGAAAGCTGCGCCAGTCAAGAACTCGACGACTGGGTATCTCGGCGAAATCCGCGTGCTACAGGCGCGGCATCGTCCGCGCAAGGCAAGCCAACCGAGCACGGGGATGTTATCACGGTAACGAATCGGTGATTTGCATCGCGGGCAATGCGACGCGGGATACGAAAGGCTCATGCCCAGCGGCAGTCGCCATGCCACGACGTTGAGAAAACTGCCCACGCTCGCTCCCAGGGCGAAACACCAGAGAAGCACGGCGATTTCGAAACCCGTCATGACCAATCCCGGACTAGAGACCAACCGCTAATGCCGAGGGGGCACTCCAGGCCGCTCGGCGTGCAACAAAACTCCGAGTGATGCCGCGTGCGCCAGACAATGCCACGCGTTTAAATGATACCGTGCAGCGGGCCACCGCGCGCCCCCAGGCGATCGACACGGCGCGTGACGTCAGGGTCTTCGACCAGCGGCGGTGCATGGTGTGGCTTGGCACGCGCGTCAATTACCAGGGCTCCGCGGCACCCCCAGTGTTTATCCTCGATCGAGGATTCGATGCCGTGAATGTCCGCCGCCGGATTCGAACGCGTAAAGGTCACCCAGAGGAAATTATGCAACGATCGAGCGGCAAACTCGCTGTCGTCGACCAGCACGACCAACGGAAAGCGGTTGATGTCGTCCGTCGCGCGGTACTCGGCGCAAAACGAACTAGCGGCCCGGTCTGCTGCACCCGTATGCCGTGGACCACGAACCACGAGTACCCCAGGCAGCGCCAAACGCGGAGCGGTGAACCCGTCGGGCAAGCGTAATTCGCTCGGTAAGGTGGGCGGCAATTCGCGCACCGGCGGACCTGCGGCGGCGATCACGACCTTCGAGCCTTCGTTCAGGCCGGAACCGGAATAATCGAGCGTGTCGATCGTGGTACGCGTTTGAAAATGCAGGTCGCGCCGCCAGTCGACGCGCGCAAGCAAGTGTGTCAGGTAATGCGGAATGTCGTGGATTTCGAGCGCGGGATCGTCATCTCCCGAAACAATCAGCAGATACTTGGCCAGTGACATCTGCCCCTGCCCTAGCAGTGCATTGGCTTGCGTCAGCAATTCTTGAGGTTGCCGCTGCCGCGCATAGGGCACATACCGTTCGCTGCCAATCGCCAGGAGCAGCGGATGCACTCCGGCCGCATCGACGGCGTGCACGGCGCGCACCCCTGGCACCAGAGTCGGCACGACCGGTCCGGTCAATTCGTGAATGAATTGGCCAAAGGTCGTATCCTCTTGCGGCGGCCGGCCGACGGCCGTAAACGGCCATATTGCGCCCGCGCGGTGATAGACCGCTTCAACACGCAGCACCGGGAAGTCATGCGCCAGCGAATAATAACCCAAGTGATCGCCGAAAGGCCCCTCGGGCAAGAGCCGATCGGGCTCAATGTAACCTGAAATGCAGAAGTCCGCTTCGGCGACGATCGGCAGTGCCGCTTTATGGGGCCGCACCAGCCCAACGCGCCGCCCGGCGAGCGCTCCGGCAAAGGTTAGCTCCGGCATCCCCTCGGGCAGCGGCATCACAGCGGCCACTGCCAAGGCCGGCGATCCGCCTACCAGGATGTTAACTTTTAGCGGTTCACCACGGCGCAGGGCCGCCGCGTGATGCACGCCGATACCACGATGGATCTGGTAGTGCATGCCGACTTCGTCGTTCGCGGCGTACTGGTTACCCGCCAATTGCACCCGGTACATGCCAAGGTTCGAATGACGCCAACCGGGAGCCTCGGGATCTTCGGTGTAAACCTGGGGCAACGTCACAAAGGGTCCGCCGTCAGCGGGCCAGCTGGTGAGCTGTGGTAGTTGATCGACCGTTGTGCGATGCGCGAGAATTGCGCCGCGGCGCACATACTTGGGAAGCATGTGTAGCCCGGTCCGCGCCACCGAAAAGTACCGCCAGGGGCGCCGGGCTGCGCGCTGGGGATCGACTTTCAGCTCGACCAGTCGCGAGACTGCGGACAATGTGTCGCGAAACATGTAACGCAGCCGATCAAGCGAACCAAACAGGTTGCTGACCATCGGAAATCGCGTGCCGCGCACACGCGCGTAGTAGATCGCGGGGCCTTGTGCCGCGTAAACCCGACGCTGGATTTCGGCCGCTTCGAGGTACGGATCGATTTCTTCCTCAAGGCGTACCAATTGCCCGGCTCGTTCCAGATCCGCAATGCATTCGGCAAGCGTGCGATAGCCCATAGAGGGATGATAGTCGCGACGACCCCTGCGGCGACAGGGGGCTGTGGCGATTCAGGTCGAGCCGGCGGCAAGCGGGTAGAATTCCCAATTGTTTTCGATCAGCGCAACTTGGAGGGGTCTCAACATGGCAGCGGTTTCTCTTGGGCGTCCCACGGCAGAAGAGTACGGCGGTCCCTTTGCCGGCTACGTCGAGCGGGTGCCGGAAGAGCGGATCATGGATCAACTCACGCAGCAACTCGACGAAACAGTCGGGCTGCTGCGACCGCTCGACGAAGCGACGGCCAACACGGCGCATGCCCCGTACACTTGGACTATCAAAGAGGTCATCGGACACCTGACCGATTGCGAGCGGGTTTTCGCCTATCGAGCTTTGCGTGCGGCGCGCGGCGATACGACTCCACTCGCCGGTTTTGATGAAAATGAATACGCCCGGCATGCCACCTTCACCTCATTTCCCCATGCTGGGTTGGTGGACGAGTTCCAGCACGTGCGGCAAGCGACGATCGACCTGTTTCGCCACTTGGACGACGCGGCCTGGCTGCGCCGCGTCACCGCCACCGGGGCCACGTTGAGCGTCCGCGCCTGGGCCTACGTGATCGTCGGCCACACCCGCCATCACCTGGAGATATTGAAGCGACGGCTGGGGCAGCGGTAGCCAGTAGTCAGCGATCAGACGGCAGGAGGCTGAATGCGCGTGCGGACGTTTCACGTGCGTCCATCATCATTCTGCATTCATCATTCTGCATTTCCCCTCACTCCGCCGTCAGATCAAAGTCGCGCGGCGTGCGGCCGAGGTAAATGTGGTCGAACAGGGCAAATTCGCCGTCAACCGGCGCCAAGGCAAGGCCCGTCAGTGTGAAGTCGCCGAAGTCGGCGTACAGGTCGCGCGTGACGACGACCCAATCGCTAGGCAGGTTGCCGTCGATCCGCATCGCGCCGCCGAAGGTGTCGCCCGGCGCTGGTCCGGTGTCGTAGCGGAACTTGAGAGGATTGGTCGAAGGGACAGGTCCCCACTGGCCGTCGTGATTCAACTGTACGCAGATGCGTTGCCCCCCCTGCTTTTTCCAGGCGAATTGCAGGTACCGATACTCACCGGGTCCTGGATTCTGGCGGATTTTGATGCCCAGGCCGGGGAGCGCCGCGTTGTACTTTTGCTCGGGCGTGATCTTCACGCTGGCCGAACCTGACAGTTTGTCGTTGCTCGCCAATTCGGCAGTGCCGGAACCTTGATTCAAGTTGGCGACGAATTCCGGCTGGTCCTCGAAGATGGCGAGCGGCTGCTCGGCCGGGAGCGCGGCGGGACAGTCTTTGAAATCGTCTGCGCTGCGCGCCAAATACATGTGATCAATCAGCATCGCCGTGCCGTCGCCTGGGGAGAAGGCAAAGCCATCCAACTCGAAAGCTCCAAAGTCGGCGAACAAGTCACGTGTCACCACCGTCCAGCCGTACGGCAAGCGCGGGCTGACCTTGATCGCTTCGGCCGAAAACGTGTTGCCTGCCGGCCCTGCCTCGTAACGATAGCCGGGCGTGCCTTGGCCACGCGCGGGTCCCCATTTGCCATTGGCGTTGAGCTGTAGCAAAACAGAGCCGCCGCCGATTTTTTTCCAGGCATAACGCAAGTAGCGATACTCACCCGGCCCTGGCTTCTCGGCGATCTTCACCCCCAGGCCTGGCAACTTGGCGCGGAACTTTTGATCCGGAGTGACGCGCAACGCCGCGGGGCCTGAGTAGCGATCCGTCGATTCGACGCTGGCCGCTCCGCCCCCTTCGTTCAGTAGCGACACGAAATGCGCTTCATCCTCGAAGATCCGATAAAGCGCTGGCGGCGGTCCCCCCGGCACAATCGTGACAGCGACGGGCAGTTGGTTCGATCGCACCGCGGCCCCCTCGGGACGCGCGATCGCCACGACCGAGACATTCGCCAGTTCGCCGGCAGGGCTGTTGAAGGGAAACGACACAGGCAGCGAAAACTCGCTGGCGCCGACCGGCACATCGACCGTGGGCGCCAGGTATTCGCCCGGCAATCCTTCGAGCGTAACGGTCACCGGGTGCTGGAAATCACCGAGCCGCTCGATCTTGCCTGTCAGGCTTCCCGTTTCTCCACTTCCGGCTTTGGCCTCGACCTTCGCGGCGCCACTGAGCGCCAGCCGCAGCGGCTGAATGGTCGTCAAACGGCGCGCGGGAGTGATGGCCGTGGCAACGACATTCTTGCCGTCCGCCGACAAAAGTTCGGCGCGGACGGCCAGATCGTGCGGAATATTCGGCAAATCGGCTGGAATAAGTATCGTGGCCGTGATCTCGGTCTGGTCCGCAGCGATGGTCGGTGTGCCATCCAAACGCAACGTACGGTCGACGTCGTCAACTTGTTGTTTCTGGTTGTTCTTGGTGATCTCTTTCTTCGGCGCGATTTGACTGGTCACAAGCGCCAACCGCACGGCGCCGCCGGCCAACGGTGCCCGGCCAATTTTGACTTTCGCCGGCAGGCGGCTCCCCAGCGGCAGCTGTGTCGCCGCAGAGTCCGCGTCCCAGGCGACGGACAAAGGACGCGCGCCGGTTACCGCGACCGCCAGTTCTTCACGCAGCCAAGGCTCGCCCTTGGTTTCGCGCTCGGGCGATAACGCGGCGCGTGTGATCGGCAGGTTCGGATCAGTGCTTGCGCCCGAAACGTGTGCAATCGCATAACCGGCGTTGCCGCTGGCTGCGAGTGAGACAAGTGCGTCGGTCGCACCGGCGGGAATCTCGTCATTGGCAATCGTGACCCCGGCCGGCAGCTCGCTGAAAGCGAGCTTTATTGGTCCGCCGTAGCCGCTGCGGTCGGCGCGCACGCGAACGATCTCCGTTCCCCCCAGCGGAACCTGCTCGCGATCGCTGAACACCTGCAGGCGGAAATCGGGGCGGTCCTGCGGAGCGATCGTCAAGCGGTAGGCGAAGTCTGCACCTCCGCGCCCGAGTAAGTCCTTCACGGTCACAACGAGCTTGTGTAGACCGTCGGGTACTTTGTAATCATAGGTGGGATCTGTGGTGTTGGGGCCGTCATCCGCCGTCGCCAGTTGTTCGCCCGACTCTTTGGCCAGTTGCAATACACCGTCCAGCGGGGCGCCGGCCCGGGCGGCCAGCAATTCGAAGCGCAGCGTCTGACCGGGCGTGACGTTTACCAGGTAGCGATCTTCTTCGCCGGCCACGCGCAAGCGGCCGTTGACCGCGACCGGCACGGTGACCGATTGCAAGTTGGGTCCAGGGCTCTGTTCCAACACGTCGGGCAGGTCACCGACCAGAATTCCGGGACGCGCTCCCGACAGCTGCAAGCCGACGGGCCAGGCAACCGGCACCGAGTTCGCGGTTGCGGCCAGCTCATTGCTGACCATTTGGCCGGCCGCGAGATTGGTCCCGATCAGCTCAAACAGCCCTGTGGTTCCGCGCCGTGCCCCGAGCGGGAACACCAGGTCGGCATAGTGGAAGTCGCCAATCTTCAGGCGAAACGCGCCCGGGTTCTCGCCACGGTAGAGCGCATCGTGTAGTTCGATGGTGTAACGACCAGCGCTGGGCAATGTTGCGACAATCCGCGCGTCGCCACCGATCGTTGTATTCATCTGGGCCCAGGCGATTTGCCCTCCTTGCGCGTTGAAAAGGTGTAATACAGGATTCAACCGGCTGCCCAACCGCCGGCCTTCCACTTCGATCACCACCCGCTGCCCCCCCTGGCCGTCGAACGTCGTTCGCAAAATCGTCGCGCCCGAGATCGTGCCAGCGAGCGAAACAGGCAGGGCTCCGACTTCTGTGGCGAAGGGACGCTCGGGCAGGTGATCAACGCCCACCAGGACCGCGTTCGAAATGCCGTGACCACTGGCGACGCGCAGCGGATAAATACCGGGCACGACCATGCCGTCCAGTGTGACGGCCAGTTCGATGCGGTTCGTGTTCGGCGCGGCTTTGACCTCCTGCGAGGCAATCGGGACTGGCAGTACGACACGCGTGTCCGCGGGCAAGTCATTGCCATCAATCGCGATTGTCGTCGTAGAACCGGTTTGCAAACCACGCACGGAAATCTGTGTGATCGTGGGCACCGCCGAGGCGACCGTCGCCGACAGGCAGCATGTTGCCGCGGTCAAAAGAAGAGTGCGCGCCCAATGCCTATCAAGAAACGGCTTCATGACGAGGTACCGCCCAGGGAGGAAGCAGCGGCGCGCCGGGAAAGTCCGAAGGCGCGCTGCGGAGGGAAATCCTTCGTGCTGACGTCCGCCGACAGGCACGAAATTGCGCTGTCTATCTTGAAACAAGCCGTGCGGCGAATCAACCAGCGTTCCGTAGCGAATTGAGGATTCGCGCGCCCGCATTCCCGCAGATGCTCAGCATAAAGCCGAGGCCTGGACAGAATTGCCCGTTTCTCGCGCTCCCAAGCCCCCGGTCGCCGTCGGCGGCCGGCTACTTGGCGAAGGGGTTCTGGATCGGCGGCGCGGCGCTGGCCGGTCCGGGAGAAACCTGGATTTTCATTGGCTTCGACTTGGGGGCTGCGCCGGACTTCGAAGCCGGTGCAGTCGGTTTGGCCGCGGGAACATTGCCGGCCGTGCCGCTGGCCAGCGTAGCTTTGCCGCGCGGGGCAGGAACATCTTCACTGGGAATGGGAATTACTTCCGTCTCGGTGTCCTCGGCGGCCGTCCCAGCGGCGTCCGTTTGAGCCGACTTGGGGGCAGTGTCAGCAAATGGGTCATCCTCGGCGGCCTTGGCGGCCGGTTTCGCCGGCGCTTCCGCGGTCGACGAATCTCCGAAGGGATCATCGCCCGGCTTTTCGGTCTCTGCCGCGGCACCGACGGCGGGAGCTTCGGTCGCAGCGTCCGTGGCAAAGGGATCGTCGGCGACGGGCGCCTCGGCGGCGACTTCGCTCGCACCCTCTGACGGCATCTCTTCGGCCGGAGCGGCAAACGGATCCTCTGCCGGTTTGTCTCCTTCGTCGGCGGCCATCGCTTCGTCACTAGCTGCTGGCGCGTCTTCGCTCGGCGTATCGCCAAACGGATCGGCGTTCGCAGCATTAGTCTCGCTGGCGGCCGGCTCAACGGCTGCTGGCTCCGCAGTACCTAGATCTTCAGCACCTGATTCCTCGGCAGGCATCTCGGTGGCGGCGGAAGCATCGGCTGCTACGTCTTCAGCGGGTGCTTCCAACGCCGGCGCGACCGATTCTGTGTTATCCGCCACTCCCACGGCAGGCGTGTCGACGGGGGCATCGGCGGGCACTTCAGCCGCAAATGGATCCTCATTCGCCGGAGCTGCGTTTTCGGCGACGCCCGCCGGTTCGGCACCAAATGGATCTTCGGTCGTGACAGCCGCGTCGGCCGGAACCTCTTCGGCGGCCATCTCGTCCGCTGGCGCTTCTACAGTTTCCGCCGGAGTTGATTCAGCCAAGGCTGGCTCGGCCGCCTCGTCACTCGGCAGTGCTTCCGGCGTATCATTGCTGGCCTGCGGAATCGCTTCCGAGGGCTGAGCTTCGCCTCGTTCCGCGCCGGGGAGAGCTTCCGAGGGTTGCGCCTCACCACGCTCAACCCCAGGCAGGGCTTCGGAAGGCTGCGGTTCCCCCCGCTCGACTCCAGGCAACGACTCTTTCATCAATGGCGGCGTCGCACGCGGAGGAACTTCGGGGGGCAACTTGCCGGGCAGGGCTTGGTCAGCCGCGACTTCTTCCGCACCGATCTCACGTGCCGCGGCAGCCCGGCCCTCTTCGATTGCTTCCGCCGCCGCAGACCGGGCCTCGGTCACAGCGGGATCTTCGCCCGCCGCAGGGGCATCGGCCGGAGTATCGCCAAACGGATCATCGGCAGCCGGCGGAGCGGTATCGGCCGGCGCATCCATCGCCGGCTCGTCCGCCGGAGCGTCCAACGCTGGGTCTTCGGCCGGCATCTCGGCGGCAGGTTGGTCAGCCGCCGGTTCATCGACTGGCATTTCCGTGGCCGATTCGGCATCGGCCGTCGGATCGGCAACGCCTGCAGCGTCGGCCGGCTCGCCCGCCGCTGCATCAGCCGCCGGAACTTTGTCTGAGAACGGGTCGTCATTCGCCACCGCTGGTGGCGTGGCCACGGGCTTTTTCTTTGCAGTGCCGGGCGCCGCTTTCAACAGCACGTCGGGCTCGGCGGCGCGGATGCGTTCATAGCGCTCGTAGCGATGGCGTTGCAATTCCTGTTGGGCAAGCAAACGGGCTTGAGCGCGGGCTCGTTCGAGAACCACACGGTCGCGACCTTGCACGCGTTCGAGGGACCGGCTTACGTCGTAGAAGCGATCGCTTTCGCTGGTTTCCAGCTTCGCGCCGCGTTGAAAGTCGAATTGTGCGTCCGGCTCGCGCCCCAAACGCAGGCAAGCCAGACCGCGGAAGTA
>CAMFLN010000057.1 GCA_945957305.1 uncultured Planctomycetaceae bacterium
GTTCACAGAGCATGGGATTAGCGACCATGGTCAGAGAAGGCGCAAACGCGTTGCTTTCAATCGCATTGCGCTCGAGCGCCGAGACCACGTCATTGGGGTCGGAGAACTCGTCCGGCAGTCGTTGATCGATTATGGAGGATTCCCCACGCGGCGCGTGGACACAATTTACAACGGTGTCGATATCGATGCCTATTCACCATCTGCGGAAGATCGCAGAGCCGTACGGACCGCACTTGGCATTAAACCTCATGAGTTCGTCGTGATTCAGGTGGCGCGGATGTACCCGGTAAAAGACCACCTGACTGCGATCAACGCCGTCGACCGGCTACGATCGCGTCAAGTCCCCGTTCGCTTATTGATTGTGGGAGACGGTCCGCTGGCGCCGGTAATTCGCCACACCATTAACGAGCGACGACTGAACGAATGGGTGTCACCCTTGGGCGTGCGCCATGACATACCGCTGCTACTCCGGGCGGCCGATGCCGGCTTATTGACCAGCATCAGCGAAGGAATCCCTCTCTCGCTTCTCGAGTCCATGGCGACCTGTCTGCCGGTCGTGTCAACTGAGGCAGGCGGTGTAGGTGAAATCGTTGAGCACAATTGCACCGGCTTGTTGGCACCAGTCGGCGACAGCGAAGCGGTGGCCGACGCGATTCAGCGATTGCACGGTGATGCCGTATTACGACGTCGGCTGTCGGATTCGGCACGAACACGTGTCCAGCAACGGTTCTCGCAGCTACAGATGTGCGAGTCCTATCGACGGCGTTACGTAAGCCAGGCACGGGGCCATGCGCATGCGTTACATGCATGCGCATAACGCCATCGTCTTTGACTCATAGACGCTGACAATACTCCTTTGCGCGTCACCACTCCTTTGCGCGTCACCGTAGTCATCCCGCTTTATAACAAGGAACGTTATGTCGTACGCGCGCTAGAGTCAGTGCGTAGGCAAACACTCGCGGATATTGAAATATTCGTCATTGATGACGGATCAACGGATCAAGGCCCGCACTTTGTCGAATCTTGCGATGATTCGCGCGTTCGACTCATTCGGCAGCCAAACCAAGGGCCCGGAGCAGCTCGCAATCGTGGTATTGAACTCGCGACCGCTGAGTATATAGCCTTCCTCGATGCTGATGATTGCTGGAGGCCGGAGTATTTGGAACAGGGCGTGAAAGCGCTGGATTCTTTAGGTCCTGATGTTGCCGCCCTGTCGTCAGGTTATCTGTTATATCCTTCAGGTAAGAGCACGGAGCCGCAATGGCGAAAGCGAGAGTTGGCTGACGGCGTGTACCGCGTGACGAGTACGACGCCACCGGAACAAGTCGTCTACTTGCTGGCATATATGCTTCCCTGTACCACAATTGCCAGAACGACAGTAGTCAGGCGATATCACGGCTTTTATGCACAAAGCAAGTGCTTGTATGGCGAGGACTCCTACCTTTGGCTTCAGGTATTAATGAATGAGGCCGTTGCTATCCGCATGGGGGCGACTGTTGAGATTCATACCGAGGGGTCAGCTCTCAGCACTAGGAAATCCGTCCGTCCCGTCGAGCCGATGCTTACGGATAGTGCTCCGTTATTCGATAATTGCCCCATGGACCTTCGGAAGGTTCTGGGAGAAGTGCTCGCGCTTCGCGCGATCAAGACCGCATCGGTTCTTGGCTACTGGGGCCACTGGCGCAAAGGGCGGTGCCTATTGCGTGAATTTGTGCCCGGCAACAATCCAGCCATGTGGCGACGTGCTTTGGGCCAACTTTGCGCCAGCCCTTTGGGATCGGCCGTTGGATCGAGCTGGCGAATGATCGATCGAGCGCGCACGTTTATGGAAAGACATCACCATGTTTAAAACAGCCGCTGTACGGCAAACGTCGCGAGTGTTGGTCCATTTGATGGCTTCGCCGTTCTTCGGAGGCCCAGAACGGCAAGTACTTGGCATGGCTAATCATTTGGATCGTGCTTATCGCACCGTGTTCCTCTCGTTTGCCGAGCGCGGTTTGGCGGAGCCTTTTCTGCAAAAGGCGCGCGATGCGGGGCACGAGGCTCTTGCCCTGCGCCACAATGCCCCCCATTTCAAAGCGTGTGCACAAGAAATAACGGCGCATTTGCATGAGTTAAAGGCCGAAATACTCTGTTGCCATGGTTACAAGCCCGATTTGATCGGCTTGGCGGCAGCGAAGCTCGCCCGGATCCCCGTCATAAGCGTCAGCCACGGCTGGACGAGCGCCACTTGGAAAGTACGGCTGAATGAATGCGCCGATCGACTCAGCCTCCATGGCATGAATCGAATTGTTTGTGTTTCCGAGGGGCAAGCACGAAAGGTCCGTGCTTGTGCCATTCCCCGTCACAAGATCACGGTCATCCATAACGCAATTGATCGCACGCGTTTTTCCCCGGAAACCGCTGCAGACCCCACTGAGTTGCGTTCCCTCTTTCGAGGGAATGTGTCACAAGTTGTGATTGCGCTGGGAAGGCTTAGCCCCGAAAAGGGGATAGGCGACCTAATCCGCGCTGCGACTCGCGTTGTATCTCAGCGACCTGATGTCGGCTTCGTCGTCTTTGGCGATGGTCCATTGAGCGGCGTGCTGAAACGGCAGATCGTTGCCGCCAACCTGCAACAGCGGTTTATCCTCGGCGGGTTCCGTTCGGACGTCGATCGTCTCCTTCCGCAGGCAGATCTCGTGGCGATCCCCTCGTATACGGAAGGACTTCCCAATGTTGCCCTTGAGGCGCACGCGGCATCAGTTCCAGTCGTTGGAACCAACGTGGGAGGCATCCCAGAAGTTGTCATTGATCAGGTAACGGGACGACTGGTGCCCGCTGGTCATTACCAGGAACTCGGCGGAAATATCCTAGATCTGTTACACGACCACGACTTGAGACGCATGATGGGGGCACGTGGCCGTGAGCATATAGAAACCAGGTTCACATTTACAATGCATTGTCAGAAGTACGAACGGCTCTTCACCGAGATCCTGGGGCCGGCGTAGAAATGACACGGGGACACACTCCGCCGATTCTTTGCCAACAGGCAGAACCAACGTTCCCCTCTAACTTGCGCAACGCATGAGTGACTACTCGGCAATAGTATTCTGGTCGTGCATCATTTGCGTACTATATCCGTACGTGGTATATCCAATCGCCATCTCCGCGGTTGCGGCCGTCCGGCCACGACGTCCACGTCGATCGACTGGCGAATGTCCTTCAATATCTGTAATTATCGCAGCATACAATGAAGCTAACAATATTGGTCGCCGTTTGGACGACCTGACAGACTCGATTGCCAAGTGGCCCGCTGCCACTGAGATAATTGTGGTCTCAGATGGATCGACAGATGCCACCGCTGCAACCGTCATACGCTACGAAGCTCGCGGCGTTCGTCTGGTCGAAATGGTCGCCAATCAAGGCAAGGCGGTCGCGCTGAACGTGGGAGCCGAACACGCGCGGTATGACGTCCTGGTCCTTGCTGACGCTCGCCAGACATGGAGTCCTTGTGCCATCGAGCAATTGGTTCAGAATTTTAGCGATCCTTGCGTCGGCGCGGCAGGAGGAGAGTTGGTATTGCGCTGTCCGAACAACGCACTCGCTGGCGTAGGACTGTATTGGCGATTTGAGAAATGGCTGCGAAGAAAGGAAAGCGAGGTTCATTCCACCATTGGTGTTACGGGTGCGATTTGCGCCGTGCGCAAGTCCCTTTTTCCAGTACTGCCTGCCGGGACGATTCTTGACGACGTGTACTGGCCGCTCACCGTCGCCCTGCGTGGCTATAGGATTGTCCACGAACCACGCGCCCACGCATTTGATCAGCTACCCGAGCGGTCTGTCGATGAATTCCGTCGCAAGGTTCGTACGCTGAGTGGTAATTTGCAGCTTGTTCAGCGATTGCCCGCTGTGCTGCGACCGTGGAAAAATCCACTCTGGATTCAATTCTGGTCGCACAAGCTAATGCGATTGGCTGTCCCTTGGGCGATGCTGATTTTGATTGTTTTGGGCATCTCAGAGGAGGGGCTGCTATATCGCGGCAGTCTATGCGTGCAACTCAGCATGTTGGTGCTGGCGGTTCCCAGTCTGTTAGGGATTCCACTTGGGCGAACGCGGATCTGTTCTGCCCCCGCATCATTTCTCTTGCTAAATGCCGCCGCCTGGTGCGCTCCATGGGTTTGGGCGTCGGGATGCACGACCCGAATGTGGCATAAGCCACGTTATGCGTAGAACCGAGCGGGCGCACCCGATCACGCGGTTGAGAAAGCCGAACAAGGTTACCCGATGCCTCACCGGGTTGCTCTCTAGCGGTGCACCTTCAGTCTTTGATCGACGAGCCTTGATATCGGCGTGTTGACTGATTCGTGACTTTCCGAAGTAGTCGCTTGTCGTCGCAATCATGGCGGCCGTTTGTCATCGCCAGGTTAGCTCAATCCATAAAAACCGACCATTCCTTGTGATTTCGCAGTGCTAGGTAGAAGGGCCGCCAATAATGCAGGTTCTATCCGCAAGAGTGACCTCTGGTTTGTGCTGGCTGTACTTCCTAGCCGTTTGCAGCATCTGGGGTGTCATGGACGTGTGTGGCGATCGCTGGTGGTTTGCAACAGTAATGCTATACGCACCGCGATGGATCTATTTGCTACCACAGGTAGGATTAGTGCCTCTATCGGCCTGGTGGCATCGGTGGTCGCTTATTCCGCTGGTACTTGGCAGCGTGGTCGTTGTAGTGCCAGTTATGGGATTCAATGTGCCTAGCTTGTGGTCGAAGGCGCGAGCCACCCGGAGCTTACGTGTCTTGACCTGTAACATTGCAGAGCTGGCAGAATGCCGTGAACGTCTTGCGCAGTTAGTAGTGCGCGAACAGCCGGATGTCGTTGCACTCCAGGAAGTTGGTTCGGTAAAGGAGTTTGCTTGGCCGGACGGCTGGCACGTAGAAAGACAAGGAAGCCAATTAGTAGCCTCTAGGTTTCCCCTAACCGACGTACAGAGCTCGTTTCGTCCAAGGCCGAATGATCGATGGCCTCCGGTAAATGCACTTCGGTGTACGATCAATGCGCCCACGGGCGCGATTGTCTTCTGCAATGTGCATCTGATGACCCCCCGGCCAGGGCTCGAGCGCGTTCTGAACCGCTGGACGATCGTGAATCCGACTGAAAGCAGCATGCTATCGACGATCATCACGGAACGGCGGCAGGAGTCGCAAGTTCTGGAGAAATGGCTAGCGGCCGCATCGCCGTGTCAGATTGTTGCTGGTGATTTTAATCAGACGCCGGACAGCGCTATCTTCCGAGAATCATGGACGAGTCATTTTACAGACGCGTTCGCTGCGGTGTCGTGGGGCTACGGCTATACCAAGACAACTGTGAAACGCGCATTTCGATACGGCGCGAGAATTGACCACATCCTGTACGGCGGGCCATATCGCTGTACCCACTGCTGGCTGGCTGAGGGTATTGGATCCGATCATTTGCCATTACTTGCGGACCTTGGCATGCCGTAGACCGCTACGGCATTTCTCTGACGGAGGGCTGGCGCGTCGAACTGAATGCCGGGAATCGTCAGGCATTGCCTCACAGATAACCTTGTTAGCACACGCACACATCGTGATAGCCGGCCGGGCAAAGTTGCCTTGCCTAACTCTTCCCTGCATTCGCCTATTGGCAATGCTGACCGCATGTTGTGGGATGATCGGAGAAAACGCTGCAGCGACCAGGTCGGAGGTTTTCGATGCAACGATTGCTCCCGTGCTGAAAGAATACTGCGTCACTTGTCACGACGGAGTACAGGCCGGCACTGATCTCGCGCTCAATGAGCTAACGGCAGACATGTCTAGGCATGGCGAGACGTGGATGCGAGTAAGGAGTCAAGTCGCCAACGGACTGATGCCCCCGCAAGGCCATCCACGGCCATCGCCTAACCAGCGACGCGCACTCATGGAATGGATCACAGCCGAAATGCGCAACTTGCAGCTCGCCGCGCGTGCCGCTAATGGTCGGGCACAAGCTCGGCGACTGAATCGCGACGAATATGTGAATTCCATTCGCGACCTGCTTGGCATTAACCTCGACGTCGCAATGTTTCCGACGGAAAATGTCGCAAGTGGCTTCGACAACGTGGATTCAGCACTAGACTTGTCTCCGCAGTTGCTCAATCGGTACTTAGAGGCTGCCGACGTCGTCCTAGATCACCTATTATCGCCACGCTTGCCGCACGAACCAGTGGTGTCACGACTTGACTTGGCTAACATCGCCACACATCAAACAGAAAGAGGCGATGCAGCACGCTTTGGAATGAATTGTGTAGTACGTGACGGGGACGTCCTTTTTCTCACCGGAAACACGTCGATACAACTGCAAGAGATTAGGGCTGCCACTTCGGGGCGATACCGAGTTCGCATTTCAGCGAATGCCGAACAACGTAAAGAGGGAATAACGTTCATCGTCTATGCTGGCAATTACGGTCTGCCGTCTCCCACATCGCGCCTAATCGGAGCGTTCGATGTCGCTGCTCGGCCGACAGTCGTAGATTTCTTCTTGCAGATGGACGCTAAGGATTGCCTTCGCATCGCGCCGTATGGGCTGCCGACGGTGTGGACGGCGTTACCGGCGGACTATGTTGGCCCAGGACTTGCGGTTCAATGGATTGAAATTGAGGGGCCGCTCGAGGACGAAGCGCTCGGCCGTGCGAAGAACCGCTTGCTTGGAAATATTAGCCTGGAGACTGCTACTGCAGCCGATGCGAAGGTGCTGATAAAGCGGTTCGTACCGCGCGCCTTCCGACGGGCAGTGACCGAAGCTGAGCTGGAAGTGTTCCTGAATCTGTTCAGTAATCAGCTGACATCGATTCGAGATGTTCGCACCACCGAAAAGGTCAGAATGGCGCTGCGCGTTGTTCTGAAAGCGGTACTCTGCAGTCCTGAGTTTCTTTTTCTCTCAAATCCACCGGGACGACTGGATGACTTCAGCTTGGCAACACGGCTCTCCTATTTTCTCTGGAGTAGCACACCCGACGATACACTGCTGGCGTTGGCCGCCCAGGGCAAGCTGAGCAATCGGGAGATCCTACATCAGCAGGTCGACCGAATGCTGAGAGACAGAAAGTCTCGTGCATTGTCTGAGAATTTCACCGGGCAGTGGTTAAGTCTACGAGACATAAAGGCGACGACTCCGGATGCTCGCCTTTACCCGGAATTTGACGAACTTTTAGAGTTCTCAATGCCACGCGAAACGATCTATTTTTTTGAAGAGGTAATGAACACTGATCGCAGCGCATTGGACTTTGTCGATTCAGATTGGTCGATGCTAAACGAGCGTTTAGCAAGCCACTACGGCATTTCGGGGGTTCACGGATCACGTTTTCGTCGAGTGTTACTTCCGCCAGGATCTCATCGTGGTGGCGTGATGACCCAGGCTGCCGTCCTTAAGGTCACTGCGAATGGCGCAAGCACGTCCCCAGTGCGGCGCGGCGCATGGGTACTAAGTCGAATCCTGGGTGACAGTTTGCCGCAACCGCCAAGGAACGTTCCGGCTGTTGAGCCAGATACTCGCGGAGCAACGACTCTTCGCGAACAACTAGCCAAGCATCGGGATATGGACAGCTGCGCGTTGTGCCACACAAGGATCGATCCTCCGGGGAATGCTTTAGAACATTTTGACGTCATCGGAACGTGGCGTCAGTGGTACCGTATTAACAATAAGGACGCACCCAAGTGGGAGCGGGTGATGTTGTCTACGGGTGCCACAACGATGTTTGCACGAGGGCCAGACGTTGACGGCAGTGGTGAATTGTTTTCGGGACACGCGTTTCGGGACAGCGACGGCCTCAAGCAAGTGATATTGCAGGAACCAGATCGCTTTCCGCGGTGCCTTGTCGAACACCTACTGACGTACGCGACGGGCCATCGAATTGAAATCGCGGATCGCGAACATGTCGAGCAAATACTAGCTGACGTCAGGCCGAAGCACTACGGCCTTCGCTCAATAATTCACGCCATCGTGGAACACCCCATTTTCACGAATAAATAATATGACGCTGGCATTGTGTAACAGGCGCGCCTTCTTGCAATCTGCCGGAGTCTGTCTTGCACTTCCTCTTTTAGAATCAGTAGGGGCGCGAGGCGCGACAACCACATCGCGGCAAGAGTGTCCGCGCAGAATGGTCGCAATATGTTTCACAATGGGTGTGCATGGCCCCAATCTATTTCCGGGCCAGGCAGGAAGGGGCTATACGCCCACGCCATATTTGCGAGCACTTGGAAGGGACCTACTTCCCGAGGTAACCGTGTTTAGCGGCTTATCGCATCCGGACGTCACTCTTGGCCACGCGAGTGACGTGTCTTTTCTTACCGCCGCTCCTCATCCCGGCGGAGACACATTTCGGAACACGATTTCCCTTGATCAGCAGATGGTGGAACTGCTAAAGCCGAGCACGCGCATTGCCTCGCTGACTCTTGGCACGAGCGGGAATGGAACGCTGTCATTTAGCCGCACAGGAGTGCCGATTCCTGCGGAGACGCGCCCCTCGGCCTTGTTTGCCAGCCTATTCGTCAACGGGTCAAAGTCCGAAAAGACGGCTCAGATACGTCGCCTCAAGGAAGGACAAAGCGTTTTGGACGCACTCGTAGCTCCAACAAAGCGACTCTATAAGCATGCAAGCACGCATGATCGGAACAAAATACTCCAGTATTACACGGCAATTAGAGAGGTAGAAAATGATCTGCTCCGGAGCCAACAGTGGGCAGAACAGCCCAAACCAAAAGTCAACGCCGCGCCACCTCTAGATATAACGGACCGGAACGACAGTCCGGGAAAACTAAAACTGTTGCTAGGTCTCGTGTATCTAGCACTGCAGTCTGACTCGACGAGATTTGTAACATTACTCGACGACGGCAACGGGGCAATCCCCCCACTCCCTGGGGTAACGATGGAATACCACACGCTGTGCCACCATGGCCAGGAGCCTGAGAAAATTGCCCAACTCAGCATCGTCCAAGCGAAGCAAATGGAGCATGTGGGAGAGTTTCTCCGGAAACTACAGCAGTCAACCGAAGGGGATCAGACGATACTTGCCCGCACTATGGTGATGTTCGGATCGGCGATGGGAAATGCATCGAACCATACGTGCACGAATTTGCCCATTATGCTCGCCGGCGGAGGATTTCGACACGGTCAACACATTGCCTTTGATGCCACTCACAACCTGCCATTAGCGCGGCTCTACGTTTCCATGATGCAGCGACTGGAAATCGATACAGACATTTTCGCATCAGGCAGAGGCGCCCTTCCTGGACTGGCATTAACATGAGGCGCATCATCGGCTAGTGCCTCCGACACACAGTCCATTTTCGGTGGAGGGGCGTTTGCAGCAGGGACTCGGCGGTCAGTGGGGCGTTTGATGAAATTCCGACAAATGGAGAGGAATCGGGAAATACTGACTTGTAACTGTGCTCGCCATGGCCACGGTGATCCGCAGCGGCCTCCATAACGCAGCTCGGCGCCGGTGCCCGTTAAGGTGACCGGCTGGCGACGTTGCAAGCATTTGGCGTTGGGGACGTCCACGTCTGCGAGGCTGGCCAGCGGCACACTTTCGCTACCGACACTATCGATACAAGCCGACGAAAGTCGTCGCAAATTCTGAAATGATCTTAAGACAGAATGACCAATAAGATTGCGGGGCTGCTGGCAACAAATGGTG
>CAMFLN010000058.1 GCA_945957305.1 uncultured Planctomycetaceae bacterium
CATCATCACCCAGCGGGCTGCCATGCGCTCCATGCGTGTCTTGCTTGTGTGGCGCGCCATAGCCGATGTGGCTGCGGACGATGATCAACGTTGGCGCGTCGGTCGTGCGCTCCACCGTTTCATAGGCCGCGGTCAGCGCGTCGAGGTCGTTGGCGTCCGCAACATGGATCACACGCCAGCCGTACCCTTCGAAACGGCGCCCCACGTCCTCGCTGAAGGCTAGCGACGTGTGCCCTTCGATCGTGATTTGATTGTCGTCGTAGATCCAGCACAGGTTGGCGAGCTTGAGATGCCCGGCGATCGAGGCCGCCTCGTGACTGATGCCTTCCATCAAGTCGCCATCGCTGCACAGGGCATACACGCGGTAGTCGAACAGTTCGTAGCCTGGTTTATTGAAGTGGGCCGCCAGCCAGCGCTGCGCAATGGCCATACCGACGCTGTTGCCCACCCCTTGCCCCAGCGGACCGGTGGTGGTTTCAACGCCCGTGGTCCAACCATGCTCTGGATGACCGGGGCACTTGCTGTGCAATTGGCGAAATAGCTTGATCTGGTCGAGCGGCACGGCGAGCTCGCCAGTCGGCTTGCCTGCGGCGTCGACTGCTTTGACTCCGGCCAGATGCAATGTCGAGTAAAGCAGCATCGAAGCATGGCCGCACGACAGGACGAAACGATCACGCCCGGGCCAGAGGGGATTCTGCGGATCGTAGCGCAGTACTCGATTCCACAGGGAATAGGCCACCGGCGCCAGCGCCATCGGCGTGCCGGGATGGCCGGAGTTGGCGGCCTGCACCGCGTCCATCGAAAGGGTGCGGATTGTATTAATCGAGAGCTGCTCGATGCTCGTCGTGGTCGTCGCCATAATCTCTTGCCGTGGTAAGATTCGTAACTGTCATTGCCATACTGCGGAAAGCGTGCGGAACACGCGTTGCCGGGTAGCGTTGATCGCCGCGCCGCATGCAAACGGGCCGTGCTAGAGGACTAGCCGACCGGGGGCCTAGCTGGGCTGCGAACCCGCTGAGTCTAGAAGTAGGCCGGGGGGCGCGTCAATTGGCCGTCGATCGTGTATCACCCAGGCAAAGCTGTCGTTCCGGTGCGCTGCCGGGTACCGTATCGACAGTTGATCGGTGTACGACCTCTGAGGCCAAACAATGCGCTCACAAAAATGGCACGAGGCGCTAAAACCACCGGCCATTGTGACACTCGTCTGCGGCGCCGTCATACTGGCCCGCAGTGGATTGCTCTTGTGGTTCGTGTTTGGCGCGATCCTCGTTACGGCTTGGGTCGCCTTCTTTAATCGCCGGTTCTCGAGAAAGAGCGATACAGCCCCGGGGGCTCACAAGCAAAATTCGCCTACTGCCTGACGCACTCTGTTTGCAGCGCAGACGTACCCTGTGGAAAGCCCCGTAAACCGACGTGTGCTTCCGGCCGACCGATTAGGGGTCGTTCGGATTCAAGATGCGGAAGGCGATCGCTGCCACCGCTCCGCCCAACAAGTTCGCCGCGAAGTACAGGCCCAGGTCTCCGGCCGAAGCAATGCCGAGGCGCCATAAACCCACGGCCACCGCCGGGTTGAACGCCCCACGCGAGATATCGCCGACCGCAAAGGCGCCGGTCAAGACCGTGAAGCCGATGGCCAAACCGTAGAACGAATTGCCGGCGGTGTCTTTCGACGTGGCGACGTTGAGTACGACGTAGACCAGAGCAAAAGTGAACAAGAACTCTGCGAGAAATGCGGGCCCTGTAAGGATCGCCTTGTACTCGATGGCGGCCACGGCTTCAGGCCTGAGGTACGCGATAGCGGCCGCCGCGGCCCCGGCTCCCAGGATTTGGGCGATCCAGTAGCCGACCAATTCCGGGACCGAAGTCCGGCCACGCAGCAAGGCGCCCAGGGTCACCGCCGGGTTGTAATGCGCGCCCGAAATGTGACCGCCCGCGAAGATCATCACCATCAGGGCTGAACCAATTGCCAAAGGAGGAATCACGCCCCCGCCTCCGGCCAACACCGTACAACCGATGGTCAGGAAGAGGAAAAACGTGCCAATGAATTCCGTGGCGATTTTATTCATTACTACCAGCTCCTGCTTATGAGTTGTGCCGTCACTGCAATGGCCGCCGCACTTATTGTAAGATGTTGTAAACTGCGAACGCTCGGAGAGCGTGCCCTTCTGCACGATCGCGACCAGCAACGCAAAGATAGGCACAGGCGAATGGTGAACCACGACCGCCTGCGACAATGACGAATATGCGAAAAGTCTAGCCGAGGTGTCTAGATTCGCAAGACTCGCAGCCTGGACAATTCCGGAAAACCCGTATTCGCGGCGGCGAAGCGGTGATCGCCCGGCGAAGTATCCTGCAGACCTTCCACCGTTCTGCAACGTTTGTGGTTACACGCTGAAGCGTATGTTCAAGATGTCGTCATCGTGGACGACGTAATCCTTCGGCTCATGCCGCACCAGGTTGTTTGCCTTGACCTCGCGTTCGCTCCCCAGCCGGACCAGGTCGCTGCAGGTCATAATCTCGGCCCGGATAAACCCGCGTGCCAGGTCGCTGTGGATATTGTCAGCGGCCTCGAGCGCAGTGCCCCCCTTGCGCATCATCCAGGTGCGAACTTCCTTCTCACCCGCCGTAAAGTACAGCATCTGGTTCGAAACATCGAGAATCGCACGCAGCACGTGGTTACGGTCCGAACCCTGGATACCCAGATCTTGCTCGAATTCGGCCCGCTCCTCGGGATTCATGCGCGACAACTCGAGTTCCAATCCAATCCGCACGGCCAGTACAGGACGAGTTCCGCCAGCGGCGCGGGCTCGCGCTTCAGGATCCTGCTCGTCGTCGCCGACGTTTAGAATCACGAGCGCCGGTTTCTCGCTCAGCAGGCGAAAGCTGCGGGTCGCCTTGAGCTGTTCGTCGGTCATTTCGGTCTCGGCGAGTGGCTTGCCGGCTTCCATTGCCGCCAAAACCTGTTCGAGCGCCGCCAATTCAGCCTGTTCCTGCTCGCGGTTCGGGCGTGGCTTTTTGACACTCTCGCGCAAGCGATCGATGCGCCCGGAGACAATTTCCATGTCCGCCAGCAGCAGGTCTTCCTGAAATCGTCCCAGGTCGCCCTGGTGAGATTCACGATCGTAGGCCGCCACGACCATGATCAGGCAGCCGCAATCCCGCAGCAGGCCCAGCCGGGCCGCATTTCCTTCGTGCGTCCGACTCAGGCCCGGCGTGTCGACAATCTCGAGCGCTGCGTAAGTTACCTTCTTCGGATGGTAGACGCCGCACAGGGCATCAACCCGGGGCTCGGGCACAGGGGCCATGGCACTTTGCCCCTGGTGACTCTTGCTGGGGTCGGGAGCAATGCCGGTCAGCCACTCGAATAACGTGCTCTTGCCTGACCCTTGATAACCGATCAAACCAATCTTCATCTGCGGTCCTGTACGCGGCGTCCATGATCCAGCGCCAGTGCGCCGGCCAATTCAGAAAGGGCCTGTTCTACCGCAGCGGCTTCCTGGCTGTCCAGCGTGCGGCGTCCGAAGCGCACACGATAGAACATCTCGACCAATTGCCGAGCGATGGGCGCCGCGTGCTTGGTTTGCGGCGTCTCGGCCAGCTGGCCACCGACGGCCAAGGCAAACTCACGTTGAGTCTGGCTTATGGCGCGATGCAATTCGCGTTCGGCCAACAGCGCTTCCATGCGACGGTAGAAATCAACTTCCGCGCTGTCGCGATGCGCCGCCGCCACGGCCCGTGCCGAGCGCCACAGGCGGCGGATGAGGCGGTGCGCCACGTAATAAATGCCGAGCAACGCCAACATAAAGACGATCGCGGCCAAGGCCCCGCGCCAACTGAACCAGCCGCCGTTGGTCAAACCCCAGTAGCTGGGGCTGATCCACTGCAGGAGATGGCGCGCCAAGGACTTCCAGGCGTTTCGATCTGTGAGACTGACCAGACCCTCGACGATTCCCGAGCGGAGCGGAACATACACCGATTCCTGCTGCCGGCCATGATCGAGACCGAGCACGTATGCCCGCCAGAGATTACGCAATGTCGCCACGGCCTGCCGGCAACCCTCGACAATGTAATTCCCCTGCGTCGGCAAATTTCCGTCCCCCACGCTGCCAGTCGGATCGACGATGAACCAGCCGCCGGTTTCGCGCTCGAATCCCGGCGGCAACACCGCAGGCAGCTCGTCAGCAGCGAGGTAGGCTTCGACCCAGGCATGCGCGTCCATCGCCCGGACTTCGTAATGGTCCTCTTTCCATTCCCCCCCTTTAAAGCCAATCGCTAGCCGCGCGGGAACGCCCACGGTGCGCAGCATCAAGGCCAGAGCGCTAGCGTAATACTCACAGTGTCCCACGGGGTTATTGGTGACGAAATCCTCGACCGGATCGAGCGCGGGATCCCGCCGCACTTCTCCCAATGAGTAGCGAAAGTTCGTCGGATCACGCAGGTAGTTTGCCAGGATGCGCGTCCGCTCCAGCTTGTTCTCGATGGGGATGTCGCGCACCAGCCGCTCGGCCACCTGTCTCGTTCCTTGCAACGGATCGGAGCCATCGCGCTTGGTCGGCAGTGACAGCAGCCTGGCACGCGCGTACTGGTCTAGCTCCTCGGCGGCTTGCGCAATATTCGACTGGCGTCGATCGTTGATCGCCGTGGTCCACATATCATATTCAATGACCGAGTCGCGCCGGCGCTCGCGGCGGGCGAGCTGTTCTCCCTCGCGGGCCCAGAGAATGTCGACTCGCCGCGTCGGCGAGTAGGGGGGATAGAGCGAAAACAGGACGTCGGTATCCAGCGGCTGTACCACATACCGCTGCCGTGTGACAACGGTGCCAGGCGGAGGGCGCTGCCCCTCGATGCGCTGGCCAGCGAATAACTCCTGTTTCCACTTGCGATTGGCATACGTTGTCAGGACCACGCCGCGAAAGAGTGGTTCGTCGACCAGCTCGATGGGCACGCCCGTCTCGGCATCGTAGATGTAGACCTTCATCACTTCTTCCGGGCTTTCGCTGATCGCGCCGAGCTCGCCGAGCTGCACTTCGCTCGAAAAGCCCACGACGCGCTGCGTCGGCTCGAAATCAGTCTCACGCCAGGCGCCGCTCTCTGCCCGGGGGATGGCACTGAATACGACGCAAGCCATTCCCAGCGCAATCACACCGACATTGGCGAGCAGTCGTCCCAAGGGCAGATTGACCGCCTCATCGACCTGCTGTTGGTTCGTATGACCGGTGAACAAAGGTCGGGGCTGGCGGGCTGAGGAGACGAAGGCGCCCTGGCCTTCCTCGGCCTGATTGGCTGACTCCATCCTCACCGCCGCGCGCAACTGTTCGCGATGCAAATAGAACAAGGTCAAGACGCCAATGCCGAGTACGACGTAGACCAAGAGCAAGAAGCCGAACAACATGCTTTCATTCAAGGCCGTGGCGACCGCCGCTTCCATCAAGCTCAGCGCAATGAGCAGCCAGTAGGTGAGCACGTTTTTGCGACGAAACTGCAAGACAAATTGGCAGTAGACCGCAAAATTCAACAAGGCCAACAGGCCGGCGTCGTTCACTTCGCGCTGCCACTGCACGATCGCCAGAAACGCGGCGCACAGCGCGAGCAGGTCCGTTACCCGTTGGTTCAATCGGAGCCAACCGCGCACGTCGGTCAGGTACACAGAAGCGGCGGCCAAGATGACCGCCGCCAACGGCAGCGTCACCGCCTGCTCGCCCATCCCCAGCAGGATGGTCGACAGCGCGGCGAGCATCGCAACGCCGATTTGTAGTTTCCGTTCGAGGTGCATGTTGATTTCAAGGAGCGACGACCAGCCGTGCGCCGTGTTCGTGGTGCGAAACGTGAACCCTAGAGAGGAACGAAATAGTCGTGCAATTCCGGCATCGCCACATTGATCGCCTGCATCCGCCCCAACCAGGAACGCTGCCGCGTATTGCGCCACAATTTGCCGAAGCGTTCGGTGTCCGACAGGTCGGTCGGGCGTGTGCTGATCACGATGACATTCGTGCCCGGCCGCACGACATCGAGCGCTTGCGACAGAGCATCCGGCAGGGCATCCTTGGCTGTCGCTTCGGCCACGGCCAGTGATTCCATCACCTCGCGCGTGAGCGCCAACGACGTGGGGCCACTCGTAAAGCGTGGTTCGCGCGCCGCGACGGAGAGCCACACGGTGCGACCGCCACGGCGGCAAACGTCCGAAACGATCGTGGCCGCAAAGCTGACCGCGATTTCGACCTGGCGCAACTGTTCGTCGGTCGGCACACCTGGCTGCCACAGTTCCACGACCAGGGCCAGGTCCTGGTTCCTTTGCTGCTCGAACTGGCGCACCGCGGGCGCTTGTCGGCGCGCGCTGGTGCGCCAGTGAATCCAGCGGCGGCTATCCCCGGGCCGCCAATCGCGGAGGCCGTAAAAATCCCCCTCCAGCAGTCCCTGGCGGCGCTGCACGTTGCTGGTTCCCAAATCGGAAGACTGTTGCAACCGCTGCCAGCGCCGGGTGAGCCGGCCCAAGCGCGGAAAGACCAGTAAAGATTGCGGCTGCTCGATCGTGGTCGAGCTGCGAATCATGCCAAAGGGAAAGAGCGTCGACAGCCGTAACGGTCCAAACTCGTACCGCCCGCGATGCAGAAGACGTCCGCGGTACGACTGCACGGCAGCGCCGCGTGATGCCACGTATGGGAATAAAGTCTTGGCGACGATCGGTGGTTCGTTGACCAACAGCCCCCGCCGCTGAATCTGGTCCTCGACCGTGACAGCCCACGACGCCAGACGCTTGCGTGGATTTTTCAGTTCCAACTCGGCCAGCAGCAGGTCACCGGCTGAAACCTGGCGCGGCACGCGCCGCTGAACCTGCAACTTGCGCAATGTGGCCCAGACCAGCCAGCGGTTCACGAGCGGCAACCCGGCCAGCAGCGCGAATAATGCCAACAGCAGATTGATCTGCCGCACCAACGCCCCGGCCAGCAAGAAGCCGAGCATCGTGATGTAGCAGAGCCCTTCGAGCGTAATGATGGGGACGCGCGGGATCCGCATAGTCGATCGCCTTCCCCCCTCACCCTGCCCTCTCCGGCAAGGGGAGAGGGTCTTAATATCCCACGGCATTTCTTCCTAGTTCTAACTACCGATTACTGCCTACCATCTACTGCTGTCACGTCGGCACCGGCAGGTCGTCGACGAAGCGCTGGATGATCGATTCCACCGCGCCGCGTTGATTTCCGTGCAAGTAGCTCTTCGTGATCACGCGATGCGCCAGCACCGGCACGGCCAGTCGCTTAATGTCATCCGGCACGACATAGTCGCGCCCCTCGATCAGCGCCAGCGCCTGGCTGGCCCGATATAGGCACAACGCACCGCGCGTGCTCGCGCCGACGTGCAGGTCGTCGCTGTTGCGCGTGGCATCGATCAGGTCGAGCAAATAATGATGGATCGCTTCGTCCATCGATACGCGACGCACCGCCTCTTGCAGCGCGATCACCTGTTGGCAATCGAGCACGGGCGTCAATTGATCGACCGGTTCTCCTTGCCGATGGCTGGTCAACACCTGCAACTCTTCGTCGCGCTCGGGATAGCCGATGCTCGTTTGCAGCAGAAAGCGATCCAGCTGGCTCTCGGGCAGCGGGTAGGTCCCTTCGAATTCGAAAGGATTCTGGGTGGCGATCACCATAAACGGCCGCGGCAGAGGATACGTGTGCCCATCGACCGAGACCTGACCGTCGCTCATCGCTTCCAGCAAGGCGCTTTGCGTGCGCGGCGTGGTGCGGTTGATTTCGTCGGCCAGGACGATGTTGGCAAAGACCGGACCCTGGCTGAAAAAGAACTCGCTCGTTTTCGCATCGTAGATACTCGAACCGACGATATCGCCCGGCAGCAGGTCAGGCGTGAATTGAATTCGCGTGAAGCGAGCGTTGATGCTCTTGGCGAGCGCCTTGCCGACCAGGGTCTTGCCCACGCCGGGGACGTCCTCGAGCAGGACGTGTTCGCCTGCCAAGAGTGCCGCGACGCACAAGCGAATCACGCGCGGCTTGCCGAGCACCACCTTGGCGATGTTGGCTTCCAACTCGCCGACGAGACTATGCAGTTCCGGCGTCATATCGACCGTCCACGCAGAAGTGTTCCGTCGAGGAGGCGCGAAGGATCGCGCCCGCCCCTTCTCTCATGATACGCGCGCCAGGTACCGCCACGTCCAGGCCGCGACTTGCTCAGCCAGCTTCATGTTAGCCGCCCGAAACGCCCACGGTCCACCCCCTGGCAAAGGCGGCGGATCGTGCGACATGGGATTTGGTGAGCGCTCTAACGGTAGCTATCGTTGAATCGGGGGCTCGCCGCGGCGGAGCGGGATATCACCCGGGTAATCGCCCAAGTTGAGCAATTGGTCCCGCTGAGCTCGTGCGCGCTCGTGTCGCCGCCATTCCTGAAACGGCTGCAGGGCAATCGTGAGCAAAGCGGCTACCACCGCGGTCGCCACCAGCATTGTCCGCAAGCGGAACTGATACCAGCGACGCGTGCGACGAATTGCATCAGTTGCCGCAGTCATCATTGCTGAATCCCTGGTCCAGGTGGTGACACTTGCTCGCCGCTTGATCCATTATCAGTTCGGTCGTGCACACGTTCGATCGAGACCGACAGACCGGCAGCGATAAATACCGCGAAGAGCACAAACGCGAACACCAGCGTCGCACGCGACCACCCCCCCTGCTCCTTGTTCTGCCGTTCCCACTCGGCCGTGCCGGGCGGGTGCATCAGGGGGTTGTTTTCGGGCCGGTCGTCGGGGGGCGGTTCCATGCAGCTTCAATTTGCCGAGGCGAAGGGGACGAGGGCAGCCGACGGACGGTATTTTACGCATTCCCTTGAAACCATCGAACCGTATTTTGGGGTCCGATGTCCCGAAGCCGTGCTTCTAAGCTCTGGCTGGGCACGTTATACTGCCGAATCACACTTTTTCGCCCGCGGACCAGTAAGGCCGCCGGCAAACCTCTACCGCGGCAGGCTGTTACCGTGATCATCGTACTCAAGCCCCATGTGACCGAGCAGCAGATCGAACACGTGATCCAGCGCGTCGAGGCCCTAGGCCTGAAGGCACACCTCAGCCGCGGCACGTACCGCACGATCATCGGAGTGATCGGCGACGAGGCGAAGACCCAGGTCTCGCCGCTCGAGGCGATCGCCGGCGTGGCCCAGGTCGTGCCGATTCTCCCCCCCTACAAGCTCGCCAGCCTCGAAGCCCATCCCGAGCCCAGCGTCGTCGACTTGGGCGGGGTTAAAATCGGCGGCGGGTACCTGGGGATGATCGCCGGCCCCTGTGCGATCGAGAATGCCGAGCGGCTGGACGCGATTGCCGCATCGATCAAGGCGTCGGGCGCCAACATCCTGCGGGGCGGAGCCTTCAAGCCACGTACCAGCCCTTACGCGTTCCAGGGGCTCGGCGAAGAGGGTTTGAAGATCCTCCGCGACACCGGCGACAAGTACGGCATGCCGATCGTGACCGAGGTCATGGATCCGCGCCGCGTCGAGCTGGTCGATCGCTATACAGACATGTTCCAGATCGGCGCCCGCAACATGCAGAATTTCAATCTGCTCACCGAAGTGGGGCAGACGCGCCGCCCGGTCCTGCTGAAGCGCGGCATGAGCGCCAGCGTCAAGGACCTGTTGATGAGCGCCGAATACATCCTCGCCCA
>CAMFLN010000059.1 GCA_945957305.1 uncultured Planctomycetaceae bacterium
CAGCAGGACGGACCCATGATTCCCCCAGTCAAAGTGGCCGAAGTTAAATATTTGCTGACGCAGCCGGGCTTATCACAACGCCGCATCGCGGTTTTGGCGAAAGTCAGCCGCGCCTCGGTGAGCGCCATCGCCTCGGGGCGACGTCCCGACTACTCATTGCGGACGAACCCGGACGACGAGGAGGAGGACATCCCGCAAGGCCCGGTGGAACGCTGTCCTTCCTGCGGAGGCCGGGTTTACATGCCCTGCCGGCTGTGCCGGGTGAGGTCCATAAAAGCGCAAGAGCGCGAGCGCACGCGCATGCGATCACGGATGGCCGCCAGCTGGGACCTGCCGCGGCAAGTCGGATAGAGGCTCGCGCAGCAGCCGGGACACGACGCCGGTCCAGGCGCCGTGTCGCGGCGGTAGGCGTGAGTTATCATGGGGGCCTGCGCTATCTGCTGGTTCGCTTGGCGACCCTCCCCCCGCAGGACACTCCCGCCATGCTGTTGTCGAATCGTTTCGCTCTTTGCCGAGTTACTGCCTGCGCGCTGCTGGGCTCCTTAATGTTGGTGCCGGCCGGACCTGCCAGTGCGGCAGGTTTGACTCCCGCCGCAGCGCTCGCTCGCTTCCAGGTGCCCGCCGGATTTCGCCTGCAATTGTTCGCCAGCGAGCCCGAGATTCGCCAGCCCGTCTCCATGACTTTCGACGCTCGGGGCCGGATGTGGGTTGTGCAGTATTTGCAATATCCCAACCCGGCCGGGCTAACGGCGGTCAAAGTCGATCAATACTTGCGCACCAAGTACGACCAGGTGCCCGAGCCGCCGCCGCGCGGCCCGCGCGGCGCGGATCGGATCACGATCATCGAAGACACTGATGGCGATGGCCACGCCGATAGCTACAAGGATTTTGTCGACGGCTTGAATCTCGCCACCGGCGTAGCCATCGGGCATGGCGGCGCCTTCGTGGCGCAAGCGCCCTATCTGTTGTTTTACGCCGATCGCAATGGCGACGACGTCCCCGACGGCGATCCCGAAGTCCTGCTCTCAGGTTTTGGACTCGAGGACGCGCATGCGCTGTTGAACAGCCTGCAGTGGGGACCCGATGGCTGGCTGTACGGGGCCCAGGGGAGCACCGTCACGGCCAACATTCGCGGCATCACGTTTCAGCAAGGCATCTGGCGCTATCATCCAATCACCAAGAAGTTCGAACTGTTTGCCGAAGGGGGTGGCAACACTTGGGGCGCGGACTTCGATCGGCATGGCAACATGATCGCGGGCACCAATTGGGGCGAGCGCGCCATGTTGCACCAGGTGCAGGGCGCGTATTACGTCAAAGGTTTCGCCAAGCATGGCGAATTGCAAAACCCGCACGCCTATGGCTACTTCGAGCACGTTCCTTATTCCGGCTTCAAGGGAGGGCACGTTACCTGCGGGGGAATTGTTTATCAGGGAGGGGCGTTTCCCGCGCAGTTTCAGGATCAGTACATTGCGGCCAACGTGCTGGCGAACGGGGTTTATTGGCACCACATCGAGCGGAGCAAATCGAGCTTCGTCAATCGCTTTGGCGGCGAGCTGATTACGACCGACGATAGCTCATTCCGTCCCGTGGACTGCACCGTCGGTCCGGACGGCAGCCTGTTCGTGGCCGATTGGTACGACAAGCGTGCCAATCACGTCGATCCCAAGGACGATTGGGACCGCTCGAATGGGCGGATTTATAAACTCGTTGCTGACGGCACAAAGCCGGTCACTCACTTGAACCTGGCCAAGCTCGCAACCAACGAGCTGATGACGCTCTTGACGGACCGCAACGAATGGATGGCGCGCGAGGCGCGGTTGCTTCTCGCTGAGCGCCGCGATACGTCGGTGCTGCCCAAGTTGCGCGAAGCGGCCACGCAGCAAGACGATCCACGCCGCGCGCTTGAATCGCTGTGGGCGTTGTATCAGTGCGGGGGCTTCGATGACGAGCTAGCCGGCGAGTTGCTCCAACACGCGGACGAAGACGTGCGCACTTGGACCGTGCGGCTATTGGGAGACGAGCGGCAAGTTTCGCCCGCAATTGCGACGCGGTTGTTGGCATTAGCCGCGCAAGAGCCGAGCCCCGTGGTGCGCAGCCAGCTGGCCTGTACCGCGCGGCGGCTGCCGGCGGCGCAGGGGCTGCCCCTGACCGCGGCGCTGTTGCAGCACAGCGAGGACGTCGAGGATCCACACATCCCGCTGTTGCTGTGGTGGTCGGTCGAAGACAAGGCCAGCACGGACCGCGAACAGGTGTTGACGTTGTTGGGCGGACGCGACGCGTGGGATGTGCCACTGACGAAAGAGGTGATTCTGCCACGCTTGGCGCGGCGTTATGCGGCGATCGGCGGGGACGAAGATTTCGCGGCGTGTGCTCGCTTGCTGGCGGCCGCACCGTCGCGCGACGCGGTCGACGCGCTGATTGCCGGGATGGAAAAGGGGCTCGAAGGGCGCCGGCTCGCCACGGTGCCAATGGCTTTACAACCGGCGGTGCGCGATCTGCAACTGCCTTCCGAAACGAATCCCTCCCGCCTCCGCTTTGCCGTGCGCGTGGGGAGTGACGAAGCTCTGACGCGAGCGATCGCACTGGTCGTCGATCGCCAGGTGCCGGTGGCCAACCGTGTAGCACTGATCGAGGTGCTGGGGCAAGCCGGTGATCCGCGCAGTGTCGATCCGCTATTGCGATCGCTGGATAAATCCGAGCCGAGCGAAATTCAGTTGGCGGCGCTCGCGGCTTTGACCCGCTACGGCGAAGCACGCATTGCGGAGCAGGTCCTCGCAAAGTTGCCACGATTCGAGTCCGGGCCGCGCACCCGCGCGATCGCTCTGCTCTGTTCCAGGGCCACTTCGGCCGCACAACTGTTGGCCGCTGTGGATCGCGGCGAGATGAAACCGACCGACTTGAGCACCGCGCAATTGAAGCAGATCGCCTTGTTCAAGGATCCGCCGATTCCGGAACTGCTGACACGTCACTGGGGCAAAGTCGCTGAAGAAACCCCTGCCGAGAAGCGCGCCCGGGTACACGGCATCAACGTGTCGCTGAACTTGACAAAGGGAGACGCCGGGCGGGGAAGGCCGCTCTTCGCGAAACATTGCGGCACCTGTCACACCCTGTTCGGCGAGGGGAATAAAATCGGTCCCGACCTGACTGGCGCCGAACGAAAGAACCGCGAGTTCCTGCTCACGAGCATCGTCGATCCCAGTGCCGTGATTCGCAAGGAATTCTTCAACTATGTCGTCACGACCAAGGACGGCCGCGTACTGACAGGCTTGTTGGCCGAGAACACGCCGCAAGCGGTCACCGTGCTCGACGCGAAGAACGTGCGCACCATCGTCGCGCGCGAGGACGTCGATACCGTCGAGCCGGCCGCGCAATCCCTGATGCCGGAAAAGATCCTGGACGAACTCGATGCCGACCAGGTGCGGGACCTGATGACCTATCTACAGAGCGACGCCCCGGCGTCCCCGTCGACGTCCGGCTCGTGAGCCGGAGTGGTCGGGCCCTGGGAACCGGGCTAAACCGCTGATTGCTTAATCGCGCTGGTTGTTGGCGCGGCTGATCAAATAGAGCAGCGTCATAATCGACTGCAACGTGCCGGCCACATAGGTCCACGCCGCCGCGTTCAACACGCGGTTGACATAGACCATCTGATCGCGATCGACGATACCCAGCTCGACCAACTGATGCTTGGCGCGATTGCTGGCGTCGAACTCGACAGGCAGGTTGACCACCTGAAAGAACACGACGCCCGCGAACAGGATCATGCTGAAGCCGCTGCCGAAATTCGCGACCGGCACCGCCGCGTTGCGAATCACCAGCGGAGCATAGTGTCGGGCGTCTTGCAGGGCGTGTCCCGCCTCGTGCGCGGCGATACCCACGGCGGCCAGCGAGCGGCTTTGGTACACGTCCTGGCTCAAGCGCAGGACTTTCGCCCGTGGGTCGTAATGGTCGGACAACTGACCGGGGATTTGTTCGATTTCCACGTCACCCAATCCCGCGGAATCGAGCACATGCCGCGCCGCGGCGGCGCCGCTCAAGGGGGCCGGCTGTTGCTGCGCTTGCGCGTAAGCCGAATGGACGCGCATTTGCGCCCACAGGGCCAAGAGGATCGCCGGGGCCAGGTATAGAAAATAGTGAATGTCGAAGAACATCATGGGATCGCTGTTTCACTCCTCAGAATCAGGGCCAAAAATGGCGCGCCGCAATGGCGCCTGTACCTTTGCCCCGTGAGATATTTCGCCGTCAGGCGCTGTTTGTTCAAAAGTAAATGCACGCTTATTCTACGTTCGTCCGCCCCCAGCGGTTGACCGCCAGCGGGCTGACTGGCGGCATCTTCTTAAACGGCAAGACTTTCCGCAAGGTGGTTCCCGTCCGTCCGCGCGTGCGACATTGGCTGGAGAATGCCGTGCGGCGCGCTGCGATTCGGCCGGCGGGACCGGAAAATCGGCAAACTTCGCTAATTGGCGGATGTCGAAATTGCATGGTATCTTTCCCTGCGGTGAGATGTTGCCCCACTTGGGCGCAGGACGGCCCACCCCCCCAACCGTGCATGGAGGCACGCCAACCGCGGCTCATTCCCCCACGGGCCGCAGCGAGCCCTCCCCATGCCACATGCTTTGTTGTCTCGTGCGCGTCTCTGTATTGCTTTACTGTGCCTGATCGCTCTGGTTCCCTTGTGCGGTTGCAGTGACAGTGACATGCCACGCGCTGCGGCCGCGACGCCGCGCAAAGCTCCGCCCATTCCCGCGGCAGACGATTTGCGCGACCGTATCGATCATGCGATCTCGATCACGGCTCAACGTCACCTGGTCGCTGGCAGCAACGCGGCCTGGCAAGTCGTGCACGGCATCCTGGCTTTCGGCCCCGACTTGATGTTGGTCGTCGACGGCAAGCCCACTTCGGCGCTTGTCTATTTGCAGCAAGGGGGAAGACTGACCGGTTGGAACCTGATTCCCGGTGACAAAGGGCTGGAAGCGCCACTCGAACCAGGCAGCAAGACCGGCCAAGGGCATGAAGATCAATGGCTCGGCTACCTCTCGCTGATCGGTCTGCCCGATACCACTCCGATCAAGGTGGCCGGCAAGACTTACACCCTGCGCGACCTGGTGACCCAAGCGCAATGGGACATTTACGACGGGATGGAAGCCACGTGGTCCCTGATGGGCTTCGTGGCCTATTTGCCGCTCGATGCCAAGTGGAAAGCCAAAGACGGCAGCGAGTGGACGATCGAGCGCGTTGTCGCGATGGAATCGAAACAAGACCTCAGGCGCAGCGCCTGTGGCGGAGCGCATCGCTTGACCGCCCTGACCGTAGCGCTGCAGAAGTACCTCGACTCCGGCGGCAAATTGACCGGCGGCTGGCAAGCGGCCCACGACAAGATTTATGGACCACAGCAAGGGGCGATCGCCATCATGCGGGCCTATCAACAGCCTGACGGTTCGCTGTCGAGCGATTACTTCAACGGGCCGCGCTGGACGGCCGACATCGGGCAGAGGATCGGCACGACCGGACATACGCTGGAATGGCTGGCGCTGGCTTTGCCGCAAAACCAGTTACAGGACCCGTGGATCACACAAGCGGTGAACTACTTGTGCCTGATGCTCGAAGAGACCAAGGACTACGAGCTGGAATGCGGCGGGCTCTACCATGCGGCGCGCGGACTGAAAATCTACCGCGAGCGTCGCTTCGGCAAGCCAGATTCATCGGTGCAGGGGCCGCAGGCGGGACCAGGCCCGTCGGCCCTGTAGTGGTCGCCAGCCGCCCTCGCGGAAAGCGTTCTCCCGCGCTTCCGCCAGGGCGGCTTTTTTATGCGCGCTCGATGAAGGAGTTCAATCCATCCGCAGATGGCGCAGAACGCGCAGATAGACGGCTATGGCCGATCCGCAGAGTAGGTTCTGTGATTCCCCATCTGCGAAATCTGCGTCATCTGTGGATGAATCTCTTGGCGCACCGAGGGCGCGGAAGGATCTGGCGAACGGCTCTCGGCCGTCGTGATGCCGACTGTACTATTTGATCGGCGAGTAGTCCGTCGGCGCGAGGAACTGCGAAATGACCTTGCCCACCAGGACGCCGTTTTTGTGCGATTCCTTGTACACGGCTTGCCATTCGGGGTCGGCCATGAAGTCCTTCCACGACTTTTCCCGGGCCTCGCGGCTGGGGTAGGCCAGGATGTAGACCAGCGTGTTTTGCGCTTCGGGCGTGATTTCCCCCTTGGCGTCCGCTACCGGGGTCCAGTAGCCGATCAACTGCATGCCGTGCTTCTCAAAGAGCCGGTTCGTGTGCTCGCGGAAACGCTTGTGGAGATCGGCGAGCTTGCCTTCGTTCGCGACGTAGGTGCGCATTTCGAAGAAGCGATCGTCGACTTTCAGATCGGCCGCCTTGGCCACGGCCACGCGATCAGTGCCCGAGAACATGGGCAACCGATTGATATAGATCGACAAGGCCAGGCCGGCCAACAGCGTGACCGTGGTCACAAACGGAGACGACTTGACGATGCGCGAGATCATCCGGAAAAGCTCCTCATGCGGCGTGCGATGGTGCTCAATCACTATCGTAGTTCGAAAACTGGCGCGAGGCCGCATTATCCGCAGTGGCGCCGCCACCGCAACTCCCTGCCCCCGCCCTACAGGCGATAGCGAGCGGCTGCTGTCGCGGCTTCGGGTCCCCTCGCCTGGGGTAGACGCTGGATAAATATTGTTGTGGCGTCGGCCGGCAGACTGTTAAGATCAATCAGCGCGCGTCGATGCGTACCGGCCGTTGGCGAGTTTCGCCGGGGTTTCGTTTCGACACGGTTTCGCCCGCCGGGCGAGGCTTGGCGCTCCTGCCTTTTAGCCCCTGCCTATTGCCTGCCCGCATGACCGCATCGCGATCGACTCTTTCTGACGGCACTTACGGCTGCGCCGATTTTCGTCGCGCGCGCTTGCTGGGACGTCGCCAGGTGCTGCAGGCTGGTTGCCTGGGGGCCTTGGGGCTGGGCCTGGACAAACTTTTTGCCGCGCAAGCTGTGGCGGACACCCTGGCGTCGCCCGCTGCGGCGGCGCAGGGCTTCGGCCGGGCAAAAGCTTGTATCTTTCTTTTTATGTGGGGCGGTCCCAGCCAACTGGACACGTTTGATCCCAAGCCTCGCGCCCCGGCCGAAGTTCGCGGACCTTTTCAGCCGATTTCGACCGCCGTCCCGGGTATGCAAATCAGCGAGCACTTTCAGCGCGTAGCCCAGCTGACTGACCGGCTGGCCATCATCCGTTCGCTGTCGCACGACGACCCGGCGCATTTATCTAGCGGCCATACGACGCTGACGGGCCATCTGGCGCCGGTTATCAAGAGTGATGCTGAACCGCCCAGCGATCGTGACACGCCCCATTTGGGCTCGGTGGTCGCGCGGTTGAAAACATCAAGTGGGACGGTGCCCCCCTTCGTGACGCTACCGTGGATGGCATTTCATCCCGCGGCGCCCGGTGGGCGTGCACCGGGACAGACGGCCGGCTGGCTGGGACGCCGCTACGATCCGCTTTTGATCCAGGGGGATCCCAACGCCGCCGATTGGCGCGTGGCGGAATTGTCGCTGGGCGATGATATTACGCTCGGGCGGATGGAAAGCCGCAAAGAGTTGCTCGCCACGATTGACCATCAACGAGAGTTAGCCGAGCAAGCGGCGGCACTGGGGGTGGCGGAGTTCAAGCAACAAGCGCTCGGCTTGCTGAGCGCCCCGGCGGCTCGCCAGGCCTTTGACCTTGCGGCGGAATCGGCGGCCACGCGCGATCGCTACGGACGACACATCCACGGCCAGTCGGTTTTGTTGGCGCGTCGCCTGGTCGAACACGGAGTAAAACTCGTCTCGGTTAATTGGCACAACGACGGGCGAAACTTCTGGGACACGCACGGCAATAATTTCAACCGTCTCAAAGACGACCTGATTCCGCCAGCGGATCAGGCCCTGTCGGCACTGCTCGAGGATCTCGCAGCGCGCGGGCTGCTGGACGAAACGATCGTGGCCTGGGTGGGTGAGTTCGGCCGCCGTCCCCAGATCACAGCCCAGCATGCCGGCCGCGACCATTGGCCGCGCTGTTACAGCGGTCTGCTGGCGGGAGGCGGAATTCGCGGCGGCGCCATTTACGGCGCCAGCGACTCGCAGGCCGCCCTGCCGGCCGAGCTGGCTTGCTCGCCGCAGGATTATGCTGCGACGATCTACCATGCCTTGGGAATCGATCCTGGTATGAAATTGCCGGATCGCGTGGGGCGGCCACTCGCTGTGTGCCAGGGGCGGGCGCTTTTACCCCTTTTCACATAAAGAGATAAAAAGGCTTTATTGTTTGACAATCGCCTGCGCGGCGGTTTAAGGTCATGGTTGCCGGAACGTGTCGCAGGGGATTGCAACGACGCGGCTGGCCCATTGATCGTCCCACCAAGAGTTGAACGACATCGCGTGACCCGCAAACCCGCGGGGTCGCGTCCTACCCGCCTGACCAGAATCACCACGGCTTCGGCCGGCACGCCACGCCATAACCCGGGGGGCGGTTGCAGACCGCATTTCTCCCATGCGTTTTTTGTTGTTACAGCTCAGATTTTCATCCGTGCTGCAGCTAGCAGCGATTTGCTGCATCGCGGCAAGCGCCCAGGCTCAGGCTCCGTCGCTCAGCCATACTGTACCCAGCGCGCTGGTGGCGGGTCAGACCTCGGACATTGTGCTGAACGGTGGCAACCTTGCGAACCCAACCGGCGTGTGGTGGAGCATGGCCGGCGAGGCCACGCTGACACCCGGCGTGGACAAGAACGGGACCGAAGCAGGGCAAGTCAGCTACCGGGTGACGCTGCCGCCGACCGTGCCCGTGGGCATCTACGGTTTGCGTTTGGCGACAGGCGGAGGCATCTCGAACCTGCGGCTGGTGATGGTCGACGACCTGCCGACTGGCTACGACAACAGCGCAAACAAGTCCTTGGAAACCGCGCAAGAGATTTCGGTTCCGGTGGCCATCGACGGGGCCTGCGAAGCCGAGAGCTATGACTACTACAAGATCAACGGCGTCGCGGGGCAACGCATCACTGTCGAAGTCGTGGCCCGCCGGTTGGGCTATCCGCTCGATCCGGTGATCCGCTTGTTGGATGCGACCGGCCGTGAATTGGCATACAGCGACGATGCACCGGGCATTGGTGCTGACTGTCGCTTTGCCTACACGTTGCCGACTGTGGGAACGTACTTCCTGGAATTGCGCGATATTCGCTACCAAGGCGGGGGCACGCATCGCTACCGCATGCGGATAGGGAATTTCCCCCTCGCGTCGACGACTTATCCGCTGGGAGGACGTCGCGGCGCAAGCGCCAAGGTCGAGGTAGCCGGTTACACGTCGGACGAGCTACCACCGATGAACGTGCCGATCGCCTCGAATGAAACTGCCGAACGAATTCCGCTGGCCGCCCGCTTTCCGACCGGGCAAGGCTCGACCATGCTCAGCCTGGCGACGGAAGGCGTGAACGAGCAAGTGGAGTTCGAAGCGAACGACACTCCCGAGACAGCCTCGCCGATCACTTTGCCAGGAGCCGTTAACGGTCGTTTCGCCACCGCCAAGGACCGCGATTTTTACCAGTTCGAAGCCAAGCAAGGCCAACGCTGGGTTTTTGCCGGCAAAACGCGCAGCCTCGGTT
>CAMFLN010000060.1 GCA_945957305.1 uncultured Planctomycetaceae bacterium
AGGATGTGCTGCACCAGAAGGTCACGAAGTTCGTCAAGGGGGGGGTCAAAGGCAAAACCATCGCCATTTGGGGCCTGGCTTTCAAGCCGCGCACCGATGATATCCGCGAAGCTCCGGCCTTGGTGCTGATCGATCGGCTACTGGCCGAAGGGGCGAAGCTGCACGTCCATGACCCGGAAGCCATGGAGAACGTTCGCCAACAATACGGCGACAAGCTGTCCTATGCCGAACACCCCTACGACGCGCTCGACGGGGCTGACGCTCTGGCGATCGTCACCGAGTGGAAGCAGTTCCTGCGTCCCGATCTGGAAGAAATGAAGAAGCGGATGAAGACGCCGCTGATCTTCGACGGGCGTAACCTGTACGAACCCGCTCAGATGAAAGAAGCGGGCTTCAGCTACCACTGCATCGGCCGCGCCGCAGTCACGGCCTAGACTGCCCGCTGGGCAAATTGCCGGCCCGCTGGCGCCCAACGCGACGGGCATTGAACGCAGAATACGTCTGCATCTGTGCCCGCGCGGCTGCTAGCTTCCACCGATTTTTCCGGTTGGGTGAAGTTTTCCAATTTTGCGGCCGATAACGGGTGTGGCGTAATGCGTCCGGGCCCTGCTCGGAATGCATCACCCCCCGGCCGGTCGTGGGACCACATAAAGCGGTCCCAAGGCGGCTCACGGGCTCTGCCGATTGGCTAACCAGCCACGGTCGGCAGAATTGGCCGCTCTTTGACAATTTGGAACCGTGGGCCTTCTCCTGGGCCCCTACCGTCCTGACACCTGCTATCAGGGTTCGGTGCCTCGCTGGCCAGGGTCTTCTGAAAGGCTCGAAAGCCCAGAGTGAGCTTGACACTAGTTCTTACGGCACCTACACTTGGAGCGTGTCTTGCCTAATTGCTGGGGCTTGTGCTGTGGTCTGCCGGCCTCGGGCGCGGACAGGAGAAAAGAGTCGTGACGAAGAAAGAGATCGTTAAGACTATCTCTGAAGAAATTGGGATGACCCAGCTCAAGACCAAAGAGATCGTCCAGAAGACGTTTGATGCTATCGTCGAGACGCTGGTCGAAGATAAACGCATCGAGCTAAGGAACTTCGGCGTCTTCGAGGTCAAGAAACGTGCCGCTCGCAAAGCGCGTAACCCTCGCACAGGTGACAAGGTCTTCGTACCGGAGAAGTACGTCGTAACCTTCAAGCCCGGCAAGGAGATGGAAGAACGCGTGCGCGAACTGGAACGCCAGGCGGCCGCCGCTGCCGCAGCACGGATGAACGAAGCCGCGAATCAAAATCGCACCGAACATCCGCTCAGCTCATCAACTTACGGCGAACAGAACACGTCGGGGTGATGCCACCCCCCCATGCCTGGTAGGCCGAGCGGATCTTATTGCCATCGAGTCGGGCCAGCCTGACAGAACGTCGTCAACACCACGTCAGTCGCCAGGGCCCGTGAGGCGTCAAAAAACGCCAAATTCTCTGGCCGATCTTGCGTCAAATCGAACATTTTTGCTACACGTCTGCCACCGATCCAAAGGCGATTTCACCCAGGTCGCATGGATCTGTTTGCCTGTGACTCGCTCGCACGTGTCACAACTACCTTTCCCGTCTTGTGATTCAATGGATTGAAGTCAGCCACGCGGGGTTCTCCTGCGCCGGCTGCGGGTTCCGCATTGTGCGGTCAGGGTCCGTTCGTAGGACACCTAAACCGCGTTCATGCGAGGAGTTGTTTGATGCGCGCTGCTCTCTTGTCGATCTACCTGGGCCTGATGGTCGCCACGTCGGTGGGCTGCATAGTCCCTGCGTATTCGGGTGATCCGAATCGCCGGACTCAGCAGCTCATTTTCACGTCGGAAAACCTGCGCCTGCTGTTGGACGATTGGGAACGAATCTGGTTCTTGGACCATCCGTCCCACTTGACTCCGTACCGCACGCACGGCGGGATTATTTAGCCCGCCACGGTGACCGTCCGCAACAAGCCTGGGGACGCGCGGTGCTAGGCCGCGCGTCCTGGGGCTGAGGCCGTGCGCGCCATGATCGGCGGCACCGTCCGCCCAAATCGTCGACGCGCGTCAAAAGGTTCGTTCGCCCATCGCTGGGCGTTATTGCCGCTGCGACGCCCAAGGGGTAAATTGCGAGCGCATTCATGAAACGCGTTCGCTAAGCATCGATCTCACTTCGTGCCAGAGACTGCCACGGCCCCGCAGGCCGGGCGTTTCTCGCCCTCAGCCCCCCGTTGCGTGCACGCAGACAAGGCCACGTGAATTCCGCCGCCCTCGACCTTTCCGTGCAACTCGGCCGCCTTCGGCTGGCCAATCCTGTCATGGTTGCGTCCGGAACGTTCGGCTACGCACGCGAGATGGCCGGGCTGGTCACTCTCAGCCGGTTGGGGGGCATAATCCCCAAAACCATTACGCGCGAGCCTCGCCCGGGCAATGCTCCCTGGCGCACTGTCGAGACCACCGGCGGAATGCTCAATTCCATCGGGCTCGACAACGACGGCATTGATGCCTTTATCGAGCACCATATTCCGTATCTGTGCAGTGTTGGCACCGCCATCGTCGTCAGCGTTGCTGGCCGCACTCATGACGAATTCGTCGGAATGTGCCGGCAACTCGACGCGGTCGACGGCATTGCCGCTATCGAGCTGAACATTTCTTGCCCTAACGTGTCGGGCGGAGTCGATTTCGGTACCGACCCGGCGATGTGCGAGCGGCTCGTGTCCGATTCGCGCGCCGCCTGCCGGCTCCCCATCATTGCCAAGCTGACGCCCAATGTGACGAGCATCGCCGACGTCGCCCGTGGCGCCGCGGCCGGCGGGGCCGACGCGATTTCACTGATCAATACTTGCCAGGGTATGGCGGTCGACTGGCGACGGCGTAAGCCTTTGTTGGGTAACGTGCTGGGTGGCCTGAGCGGTCCCGCGATCAAGCCGATCGCCCTGCGCTGCGTTTACCAGGTGGCGCAGGCCGTCTCAACTCCGCTGATTGGCATCGGGGGAATTGCCACGCTCGACGACGTTATGGAATTCCTCGTCACGGGCGCGTCGGCCGTACAACTAGGGACGGCGAATTTCTACGACCCTACGGTCTCGATGCGTGTGCTGGACGAGTTGCCGGACGCCCTTCGCCAGCTCGGGGCCAGTACTGTGGCCGAGGTCGTGGGAACCCTCGTGGCAAAACCCGTGTCGAAACACTAGCTCTCAATCAAAAGGCGTCCCGCCATTCCGCCGCGACGCTCTACCGATGGTCCTCCGATGACAAACGAAACGACTGAAAACAAGCCGCCTCAGAAATTGCGTGTATTGTCGGGTATCCAGCCGACGGGTCGTTTCCACTGGGGAAACTACTTTGGCGCCATTCGCCAGTACATCGATCTGCAGGACGCCGGCGATTCGTATTACTTCGTAGCTAACCTGCACGCGCTGACCACGGTGCGGGACGCCGCGCTCTTGCGGCAGCTTTCCTTGGACGCTGCGCTCGATCTGTTGGCGCTCGGGCTCGATCCGAACCGCGCGACGCTCTACCTGCAATCCGATGTGCCCGAGGTTTCGGAGCTCTGCTGGCTGCTGATGACCGGAACGCCTATGGGGCTGCTGGAACGCTGCCACGCTTACAAAGACAAAAAGGCCAAGGGGCTGACTGCCGACGCAGGCTTGTTCACCTACCCAGTGCTGATGGCCGCTGACATCTTGATCTACGACGCGAATATCGTCCCGGTGGGCGAGGACCAGGTGCAGCACATCGAGGTCTGCCGTGATATCGCTGGCAGCTTCAACCATCATTTCGGCGAGACGTTTGTCCTGCCCAAGGCCCAGTTGCTCGACGGCTCCGCCCGGGTCCCTGGCACGGACGGCGAAAAGATGTCGAAGAGCTACAACAACACGCTCGAACTGTTCGAAGAGCCGGCCGCCCAGCGGAAGAAGATCATGCGTATCACGACCGATTCGCGTCCCATGGAACAGCCGAAGGAGCCGGACACGGACCATCTCTACCAGCTCTATTCGCTCTTCGCGAACGATCAGCAGCGAGCCGACATGGCGGCCCTTTATCGCCGGGGGGGCTTTGGTTACGGCGAGATCAAGAAGGCTCTGGCCGAGCTGGCGGAGAAATACTTTGCCGAGCCCCGCGCCCGCCGCGCGGAACTCGCGTCGAATCCGAAACGAATCGCAGAGATTCTGGGAGACGGGGCGAGCCGAGCACGTCGCAAGGCGGCCGAAGTGCTGAACCGTGCCAAGAAGGCGGCCGGGCTCGTGCTCTAGCGGCAGCTGCCTCGGGCGCAATTGAGGTCGTCCGGCAACATCGTCTACCATGGCGATTATGCAGCCCCCCTCCCCTACTCTCTCATCGCTTCAGCCCAATCCGCTCGGGAAGCGCCGGTTTCGCCCCCTGCGGTTCGTCGTGTGGCTGGCCGGGGCAATACTGATCGCTGCGGGGCTGGCCTGGGCTTCGACACAGGTGTCCGAACGATACGCTCCGATGTTGCTCACGCCGCTGGGCTGTGGCCTATTGCTGGGACTTTTGTTGGCGCTGGGAATGAAAGCGGTCGGCGCCGGCCACCGGACTTCGCTTTTGAGCGGCAGCCTGGTTGCCGCCACCGTGTTGGCCGCTGGGCAGCATTATTTTCCCTATCGCGCTTGGAAATCGCAGGCCCCATCAGGAGCCGCGGTCATTGCTGCGCAGGCATTCCCGGAAGTCGCAGACCGCGTTTCGCGGCGTGATGCGTCCTTCATTCAATACCTCCGTGACGAAGCCAATCCAGGCAAATCGCTCGGCAGCTATGAACTAGGGCCTGTGGGAGTGTGGCTCTTTTGGGGCGTGAGTGCGCTGGCGATACTCGTCGGCACGGCAGTGGTTATAGTGCCGGCAACAAGAGCGCCCTACTGCGATCGCTGCGGTCGCTGGTACCAATCGCTTCGCTTTGGCGCGATTGATAACCAGACCGCCAGAGCTATCGCGTCGCTTGTCAACTGGGGGGACATCCCGCATGGGGATGCCCGATTTCGCCTGTGGGGCTGCACCGGCGGCTGCGAACCGGACGGTTGTGAGTTATCATGGCTGGTTAGTGGGCGCCGTGCCTGGATCGATCGGCAAACCATGAATACGATTGTGAAATTGATCGATTTGTCAGCCGCGGCGCAACAGGCTTTCAAGGCAGGCGGCAGACCGACCGCGAATCAAAACGCACAGCCCACCGCCGACGCTCGCCAAACGGAATAGATTGTGAACGACAACGAGAATCTGCCCGGGAATATCGTTGGCATCGGCACCGACATCGTCGAATGCCTGCGCATCGCGCAAATGATCGAACGTCACGGCGAGCAGTTCATCAATCGGGTTTATACGCCGCTGGAAATCAGTTACTGCCAGACGCGCAAGGCTTCAACGCAGCACTACGCTGGACGTTGGGCTGCGAAGGAAGCGATCCTCAAGGCCATCGGCACCGGTTGGGTCAAGGGAATCAGCTGGCGTGACGTCGAAGTGCGAAACGACAAATCAGGCCGCCCGGTCGTCGGCGTTCGCGGCGGCGCCCGCGATGCGGTCGAGCATCTCGGCATCCGCAAGATTCTGGTGTCGATTTCGCATTGCCGTAGCCATGCCACGGCCTATGCCATCGCCCTCGGTCCGCAAGTTACCAGGGAGCGGGGCGACTGAGCCGCCGACGTCGGCCGATTCCCTGCCGGGACTGGCTGCAAACGTCTTTATTCGGGGTTACCATATTTCTCGACAAGCGGGCTCTGCCGCGCGCCGCTGAAGATGCCCGTTCAATTCTTTGCATGGACGATCTCCGCATGACTCCATTGATGCGACATCGATATACGCTGCTGGCTGCTTTGCCTCTCGCAGTTTTCTGTTCGCTGATATGCGTGACTCCAGCAATCGCGCAAAACAACCCGAAGCAATCTCGCCATTTTCCGCCTGAACTAGTTGACTGGGTTCCCTACGAGAAGAACCCCGTGTTCACCGCCGCCGGCCCTGGGCATTGGGATGCGAAAATTCGCGAGCGTGGTTGGGTCCTCCGCGACGGCGACAAATACTTCATGTGGTACACCGGCTACGACGGACAGCGCGTCGGCATCAAAAAACTTGGGCTGGCGACAAGTTCGGACGGGCTCACCTGGACCCGCTACCCCCAGAATCCGATTTACGACCGGCACTGGACCGAGGACATGATGGTCGTGAAGCGCGAAGCGACGCTGTACATGTTCGCGGAAGGATTCAAGCATGGTCGGGCCTATCCCTTTGGCGGCCGCCTGCATGACGAGCCGCACCTGCTCAAGTCAACCGACGGCATTCACTGGACCCGCCCCGGAGCGCTCGAATTCCGTAACGCGTCGGGCCTTGTAGCGCCGGATATTTACGGCACACCGGTTGGCTGGTTCGAGGACGGCCAATGGTACTTGTTCTATGAGAAGATGGACCTCGGCGTCTGGCTGGCCAAATCGAAAGATTTACGCGTTTGGACCAATGTGCAAGACCTGCCCGTGCTCATGCCCGGCCCCGACGACTTCGTCTATTATTTGTTTGGGTTGATTCAGATCGTGAAATACCAAGGGCGCTACTACGGCTACTACCATGCGATGGGAGACGCCGCGCCGGGCAAGTGGTCGACCTGCGTGGCTGTTTCTGACGATTTGCTGCGCTGGCATAAGTACCACAACAATCCGCTGGTGAAGAACAATAAATCGAGCGGTATCCTCGTGCCGGACGGCGACCGCTTTCGCATGTACACCATGCATGACCAGGTCGACGTCTACTTTCCCAGGGAAAAATGATGCTCGATGACGTGCAGCGACGAGTGCGACGGTTTTGTCAACCGGTGGTCCTGCTCTGCGCGGCATTGCCGCTGGCGTTCGCGCATGTCGCAACAGCCGCCGAGACGAAACCGGCATCAGTTGTTCTCACGATCGCGACTCCCTTGCCGCCGCCCGAGTGGGCATTGCTCGAACGAGAGTTGCTGCGCGCCGCCAGCGCCGGATGCGACGTGTACTTTGAGCGGTACTTTGACGATCGAGGGTACCTGGAATGCGTCGAACGCTGGGGGGGCGACGACGGACCTGACGACGCCATCGAATGCCTGGCCGATTGGCCCTTGCTGTACGCTCTGGGCGGGTCGCCAAGCGTACTCGCGCACTACAAACAGGGGTGGGAAGGGCACCTACGGCAATACACTCACGCCCGCACGACCGAGGTCGAGTTGGGCCGCGAGGGGATGTACTACAAGGAATTCCCCACATCGTTCGATTGGGTTCACAACGGCGAGGGTGCCACGGCGCTCGTCAACTCGGCGCTCGCTGAGCCGGATGACCCTGCGTTTCAACGGCGAATTCGCCGTTTCGCTGGATTTTATTTGGGCGAGGAGCCGGGTGCGGCTAATTACGACCCACAACACAAGATCATTCGCAGCTTGTTTAACGGCAGTCGCGGCCCTTTGCTGCGCAAGGCGACCGCCCTGGATTGGGCCGGCGATCGCATCGAAGTTGAAGGCAGATTTTCGCTCCAACACGGCGAACGCAGCTACACCGAGATGCTGGCCCATTTTCAGGATTACAACGACATCGTCGGCGACCATCCGCAAAACCTTTGCGCCACCAGCCTGGCCGCCACCGCGTTTATGCTGGCACACGAACCGAAATACCGGGACTGGGTGGTCGAATACGTCGACGCGTGGCGCGAAAGGATGCAGTCGAACGGTGGAATCATTCCGACGAACATTGGGCTGGATGGTTCGATCGGCGGCGAATGCGGCGGACGCTGGTACGGCGGAGTTTACGGCTGGGGCTTTACCGTGGTAACGCCGCAGACCGGCGCCTTGGCGAATCGCAACACCCATCACCTGGGACTCGTCGGCTTTGGCAATGCGACGTTGCTTACCGGTAGTTCGCGCTTTGCCGACGCCTGGCGCGCGCAGATCGACGCGGTAAATTCTCACGCCCGCCAAGAAAATGGTGTAACGCAATATCCCCACATGTACGGCGCCGACGGCTGGTACGACTTCACGGCAGCAAAATATGCGCACGGAGTTCCCGAGATCGCCTACTGGACGATGGACGCGGCCGACGCCGCGCGATTGCCCAGCGGCGGGTGGAACGCGTTTCTCGCCGGCAAAGCCCCCGATTACCCGGTGACGGCGCTGCGTGCCGATCTGGCCGCAGTCCGCGCCCGGCTGGCATCGATTCGCGAAGATCAAACGACGCCCGACACTCGGTTGGCCGATGATCCGCTGGGATTCAGCCCTGCCGTGGTGTCATCGCTCGTCAATTTGACACTGGGGGGACTCTACCCTGGCCATGTCGCCTCGTTGCTGCATGCGCGCGTACGTTACTTCGATCCCCAATCCCGCAGGCCCGGCTTGCCCGATGGCGTGGCGGCGCTCGTCGAGTCGCTATCGGCCGATTCCATGTCGTTGACGCTCGTCAATGTCGACACGATTGAACCGCGAACCATGGTTGTTCAGGCCGGCGCCTATGGCGAGCACCTGTTTTCCAGCGTTACGGCCGCCGGAACGGACACGCCGGTGGACAGTGCACGTTTTACCGTGCACCTGCAACCGGGTTGCGGCTCCCGGCTCGACATCAAGATGCGTCGCTATGCCCACGCCCCCACCGTATCGTTGCCATGGTAGAATCGAACGCAGCGTAAATTTCAGGACTTTCGAGAGCCGTTTATGTCCGACACGCCCGCGGCGCCGCCTGTTCCTCGTCCTGCTTCGTTCAAAGTGAAATTGTTAGCGCTTGGTTTCGCCCTGTTCCTGGCAATCGCGGGGGCGGAAATCGCGTTGCGCTTCTTGACGCATAACTCCTATGCCGGCGCAGCGCCTGACCCCATCCACAAGCTGCGGATGCAGAACGGGCATCGGGATTACATCGCGGATCGCCACGAGCTCAACGCCGAGGTGCCACAAGTACGGTTCCGCACCGACACGCGCAGCTACATCCTCCCCTCGTTCCAATACGAAAAGCCCGACGCCACGGTGGCGTTTTTTGGCGGCTCGACTACCGAGTGCGTCGCCGTGCAAGAACCGCTGCGGTTTCATGCATTGGCCAGCGAGCTCTTGGCGAAGAAGGGACTGAAAGTCAATACGCTCAATTCGGCGAAGTCGGGCAACACGATGCACGATTCGCTGAACATCCTGTTGAACCACGTCGTGCGCGACAAGCCAGACTTTGCCGTCGTAATGAACGTCACCAACGACATCGGCGTGCTCGAGCAGGATTTAGACTATCAATCGCGCATGAGCCGGCAGCCGTCGTGGCGCGACTCGGTGGCCTGGGCGATCCAACTGGTCTCGGGCCATTCGTACATCTTCGGCGCGATTCGGCATGCCTTTGCCGATTCCGGCGCGCGTCAGAAGGACCCCAGCGAGCTGAAGTGGCGCAATGAACCGGCCCGGGCCGAACGGCTGCCGATCGATCTGTATGAGCATCGCTTGCGGAGCTTCATTCACATCTGTCGCTCGTTCAATATCGTACCGGTATTAATGACCGAGCCGCTGATCTACAGCACGAGCAAATTCAGCCTCGACTGGGCCAACATGCTGTCTCTTATACACATCTGACGCTGCCGA
>CAMFLN010000061.1 GCA_945957305.1 uncultured Planctomycetaceae bacterium
GAGCCAGGATGCGCGAGTCCATGGCGGCATTCGCGTTGGTCCCGCTATTGCTGGCCAAGGCCAAAGGCGCGTCACCGGCGAATACGCTGCCGACCATGCCGGAGCGAGCATTGGCCTGGGCGGCATTGAGCGCGCCGCTCAAACCCATGTTGACGTCCGGGGCGAAGTTCGGGATCGGGATGACCAGGTCACCGACGTTGTAGGTGACCGAGTACACGTCTCCGTCGCGAAGCTGTTCACTGGTAATGCTGAGCACTTCGTTCTTCACGACGTAGCTCAGGTGGAGCGGTTCGAGAATCAAATTCAAGGCGCTGCGGAGAGAAATCGGCTCGGTGAGGTCGATCGTCACCGGTGTTTCGGTCGTGGTCCCCTCGGCCGCCAGGCCGCGCGGGTCGAGATGGATGTTCACGCCGGCCAAAGTCTTTAGATAGTCCATCACCTCGCCCAGCGGCGCGTCCTGGAACTTGAGCGACACGGGGGTCTTCAAGCTCTTTTCGATCTCGATCTCTTTTTCCGAACGGCGGGCGCGCCCTTCGATCTTCTGGCGGAACTTCGACTTCGTGATCTGGTCCCACTCCTTGACGCTGGCGAACTGATACGGCTTGTTGTCGTCAAAGCCCTCGGCCGACGCTTCGACATTGTTCAACTGGGTGACGAAGCCCTCTTCCTTCGCGTCCTGAATCTGGCGGACGTTCGCCAGGCGGCGAACGAATTTTGACTGCAACAACAATTGCTGCACAACCGGCTCGTGGGGTGCCATTTCTTGCGCCCGCTTGGCCACGACTTCGGCCTCGGCGAAGCGCTGCTCATCCATCAGCTTGTTGAAGTCGTCGACCATGTAGGCCAGCTTTTCCTGCACTTCGACCTTGGCCTTCTGGTCGCGATCAATTTCGTCTTTCACCGCCTGGTTGCGCTCAGCAAGCTCAATCTTCGGACGGTTGATTTCGATGTACTGCTCGACCTCGGCGATGCCGCGATCGACGCTCCGCAACAGACGATCGCGAGTCTCCTGGTCCAAACCCGATTTTTCGACCATCGCTCGGGCTTGCTTGAGAATATCGAGCGAGCGCTTGGGATCCGTTTCCTGCACGCGCTTCGCCTCGCTCTTCTGGGCGGCCAGGTCGGCAATGATCTTGCGCGCCAACACCTGCTGGTCGACCGCCGTCTTCTGCAGCAAGGCGCCGGCGCTTGTGTCAGCGACAGCCGGCAAGCGCTGCGGCACGGCAATGGGCTCAGGCGGAGCATCCACGGCCGACTCCGACGGCGCTACCTCTTCGGAGGTCTCGCCACTGACGCGACGCGCGGCTACGGCATTCGGCGCCGGCATCTGGAAAAGCTTGTCCGTCCTGTCGGCACTGAGGGCCGGACCGCTGCTGGTGGCGGCGGCCGGAACGTTTTGCGTCATGTCCCGATCTGGTTCATACAAGGCGCGTTGCCCAGCGCCGACCTGGGCGCTCGGCGGCGCCGAAGTCCGCACCGGATTCTCGTTCGCCGGGCGCTCGCGCCGGTCGTTGCCACGCAAGGGACTTTCATTGCCAGACACGGGAGTCGCCGCGGCCGTTTCGGCGGGCACCGCTTGCTCCATGCCCGCCTGTGACACGGCTTCGTCGCGGAATCGTCCCGACTGACGGCGTGCCGCGGTGACGCGATTCAACAGATCGTTGGGTTTGACGTCGAAAGGCCCATAAGAGATCGGCAAGCGCGACGCGTCGGTCACCAGGCGTTCGGCGTCATCGAATTCTTTCCACTGCATCAAGACTTCGGCCTGTGACAGCAAAAGCTCCGCGTAGCGGCGGCGATAGGCCTCACTGTCCTTGGGCACTCGCATTTGCGACAGCTCGTTGTATTTCTGAATCGTCGCAGCGACCTTCGCCGGATTGTCGTCATGCAGGTCGTACCGCACGCCTAACGACTTGGCCTGCGCGACGAAGCGTGCGGCCTGTGGAGCGTCGCCCACGGCCAGCGCCTTGCGTGCCGCCAGAATCAAGCGATCGCTTTCCAGGCGCTGATTGCCATTCACCGGCGCCGCTGCCGGCACGTCATTGCCCGTGGGTTCGATCGGGATGACCTCGGCCGAGACCGTCGCCACGCCCTGCGCGGGCTCCTCCGCGACGGTCGGCAAGCGAACCATCGCTGGTTCAGGTTGCGCGGCACTCTGTTCAACAACGTCGAAAGGGTTGCGCTTCTGCGTCGCCGCGCGCTCGGCAACTGGCGGGAAATTCTCTTCGCGAGCCGCACGGTTGCGAGAATTCGCTTCGACCGTCATGCCGCGCGGACGAGCGGCGGCCGTCTTGCCGGCCGACGCCTTGGCACTGTCGGCGGCCAGCGCCTGACGGGCCGGCGGAATCTGCGAGGTGCCGTCCACCTTGACGCCAGCCTTTTGAGCCGTCTTGTTCACCGGGCGAGCGCGCTCCAAATCGCGACGCAATTTTTCCGGCGTGTCGCCAAAGTGCAGCTTGCCGAACTGTACGTGCTGGGCTTCGGCTTGAGCCACCAGCGACTCGGCATTGTCCCAATCCCCCTCATTGATGGCCTTGCGCGCCCGTGCCAACAGCGCCGTCATTTCGCGCTTCGGATCGTTGCCGCGCGAACCGCTCTGACCACTCAGGGTAAGACTCGCCAGCGCGGCACTCGGCACGATTTGAGACCCCGCCGCGTAATGCGTCCCACCAGGAGTAACCACCGCCACGATGGCGATCACGATTGTTCGCGTCGTGTTCAACACGCTCTCCTTCGCACGGAGTCTCGCGGTAAGAAAAGCCCACAGGCCGCCTCGATCAGCACTTGCCGAGGACGGGGTAATACCGCGTTTGCAGTCACGCTTTTTGATCATGGTGGATGCCAACTGTCGCAGGCTCGTCGGGCTTTAACGCCCAGCGAAGTTCATGTTGTTTGTGGTCACGCCAGCCTGTTTCCCTCCGCACTTTGCGGCGTTCGCCAGGCCTGTTTCGTGCTTGTTTTCGCGGCCTTGGAAGGCCGACCGACACTCGCTCTCGTGACCGGAAAAAGACAAGACTGAAAAGATTACGGGAGAAGAGAGGCGGTTAAGTACATCCCCGGGAAAAACCGGTCAATATCACTTGCCGGAATTGCCCGAGAAATGCTGATGAAGCAGCCTTCCGCGCGCCGAAATGGCGGGCGGGCGCGGCAAACTGGGAAGTTCACCGCCGACCGCGGCGTGGCTTCAAGCGCGGCGAAGTGCGCGCTTTAGACGAGGCGCGAAAGAGCCGGGGAGCCGGCTGTGGCGCTAACGGCTAACTATGGATTGCGAGGCTGCCGGGGCTGCCGGCCTCCCGCCTCCGCGGCCGCGTTACGCAGTCCCGACAGGCCTCCGCCGGCGGCGGGCTCGTTCCGGTTGCGTCGCGGGCGCTCTTATTCTTCAGGTTCAGATGCAGCTTGCGGTTTGTTCGCTTCTTGCAATTCGAGCAAACGCTTCTTGGCGGAATCGTAGGTCTCGGCATCGACCAGCTCGCTTTTCACGGCGAGCTTACCGTTGGGCTCGAGAACCAGCACCTGGCTCGGTGCTCGCGCCCGCGCCGCGCCCGGCAACGATTCGCCGCCGGTCATGTCGAGAATCAACATATCGGTCTGGAAAGCGATCGACTTCGGGGGCCCATTTTCGACTGGCGTTTCTTCAGCGGCAAAGTTGGCCACCTGTCCCCGCATCACGCGCGCCAGTTTGGCGGCGTCAACCGCTTCTTTCTGGTCCCACATCCGCAGAACGACTTCAGCCATTTGATCCGTCAGGCCGGTCGCCTTGCGAATACCCCCGGCCAGCAGGCTATAGCCGCGCGGAATTGTGACCTCGGGCGAGGGATCGCTCCAGGGAGTCGCTCGCGTTGCTCCCTTGCCGAACTGCGCGTCGGCCAGATATTGCGCGCCGATGTTGTAGTTCGGATTGTTCAGCACCAGTCGGACCCGATAGCGATAAGTCTTGCCCGGCTGCGCCGAAAAGTCGAAGAAGCGTAGCAGCTTGTATTCGATCTTCGGACCGGTGGGGGCCGCGGCGTTTTGCACCGCCGGCGTCATGTTGCCTCCTGCGGCGCCCGCCGCAGCAGCCCGCAAACCGCCCGGCCGAGCCCCGCCCGAGACCGGCGTTGCGACGGGCGCGCTGACACCGCCTCCGCCGGGTTGTGGCCCCAGAGGAATCTTGGGATGGGTGGCCGAACGGCCATGCTCTTTGCCCACGACCCGCGGCAGATTATTCGTCAACACGGGGTCGCGAAACACGGGATCGATCGGATCCACGTCGAAACTAGCAATCGAGGCCTGGTCCTTTTCGATCTGCTTGCGGTCGAGCATCGTCCACTTCAACTCGGCGTCTTCCGAAGTGCCCGGCGGAACCTCGGCCCGTTCGACGTCGATCGAATGGTAAACCGGCCGATCGCCGTCGGCGCTCGATTTGCGCACATCCCGAAACGCAGCGCGGTATTCTTTGTCCTGCGCGGTGACTGGGACCAACCCCGTAATGACGGCCCATTGTTTACCTTTAACAGAGCCGATCGGGGCGGCCGTTGTGGCCCCGCCGGGAGTAGCTCCGCCGGCAGCCGCTGCAGCGCCGCGCAAGCCGCCGCCTCCCGAGGCTGCGGCTGCCGCCCCGCGCAAACCGCCTCCGCCACCGGCAGGTGCAGCAGGCGCCGCGGCAGGAGTGGCGGCCTTGGCCGCCGCCGGATCGCCGGCCGCATGAACACTCACCGCGCCGTAACCCGACGCCACGCGAATGTCCTGCAAAGGGAGGAACTTGGGCTCGGGTCGACGCTTCTTAACGTCAAAGACGGGGCGATTCCACACCTCGCGCGTGACCCAAACCAGCTCGGGGATTTCGCGAGATTCGGGCAATGGCTGTATCGGTGGTACATCCGTTGCCGGATCGAACGTCGAACCTTCGACTTTCTGATCGATGCGCGCTGCCGTATCGGTGAAGTCCTTGGGAACTTTGTCGTAGGGTTTTTGCTTCAGGGCGCCAATGCAGAACAGCAGGAAAAGCAAGACAAAAATTCCAAACACACCCTTTTCCAGGTGCGCAGTCAAGAACTCGACGAGCTGCGCTTTGTCGAATTTTTTGAGTTTCATTTTCATGGGAGGTTAACTTCCCGCTTGTATGCTGGCGTGCGAACGCTGCGTTGTTATCGTTTCAAACCACCGGGGGCGCCGCTGCCGCCGCTTCCCCGCGGTTCCTTGACTTGGGCCGTGGGAACGCCGGCAGGTCGTTTGCCGGGATCGGCCGCGCTACCTGTACCCAGTTTCTCGGCATCGGGTGCCGTATACAGCTGGACAATCCCGCAAACTTCGACGGTTACGTCCGAAGGATTGGGTTCGATCTCATCCCCCTGATCGCCGGCCGCGGGAGCTGCTTGAACCGCAGCCCCCAAACCGCCACGCGCGCCTGCAAGACCTCCTGACGCAGCGCTTCCGCGCAGGCCCCCCAGGCCTCCTCCTCCGCCGCCCGCATTGCCGGGTTTCACCCCCGTGCCAACCAGCGGCTCGTCCATGCGAAAGCGCACGACCTCGATCGGGATCGGGGCATTCGCGCAGTTGACGAGCAATTCCGGAATCTTGCGCTGGTCGATCACGACCTTCATACGCACGAACATCAATTTGAATTCGGCATAAGGCCCGCCATCGGCGGCTTGCAACGGTTGTCCCGTATCGCCCAGGTAACGGCCGTTGAGCAATTCTTCATCAGCGAGCTTATCTCGCTCGGCAGGATCAGTCGGAGCTTCCACGGCGCCGGCGTTCCCCGCGAAGGGGGCGGCGGCAGTACTTTCCGTGCTGTCGGCGAAGACCTTGGGGCTTTCGCGTACCGCTTCGTTGATGGCCCACTGCGCAATGTCGAGCGAATCGATGCGTTTGATGGGGACCGCGATGACGTCTTGCGCGCCGGCGTTGGTTTGCCGAATCACCTTGGCCAGGTTCTCGAGCATCCACATGTCTTCTTGCGCCAGGCGAATATTGAGCGTGCTTGGTGTGCCACTTTGCCGCCGCAGGTTGTAACGCTGCTCAAGCGCGGCGCGATGGTGTTTGTTCCAGACGACGAGTCCGACAATCGTGTCCCCTTCTTCGGCCGCCGGTTCCACAGCCGCCGCGGCGTCCCCTGTGTCGGCGACGGCGGCCGCTTCAGCTTTGGCGACGGCTTCCTTGGAATGCCGATAATCCGCGGTGGGGAAAACTTTGTTGTACAGCTCGTCCAAGAAAACTTCGTTGCTTTTGCATTTCAAGCGCACGTCGTCGGGAATCGGATCATCCGGTTTTACCCGCGCCATTTCGCCCGCGATCAATGCCGGCCACGTGAACAGCTTTTGTTGTTCGACGAAGCGTTCCTTCCATTCGGCGAGGACCTTGTTCTTGACCTCGTCATGCTTGGCATTGACCCCTTCGCTGAAGCGAGCGTTGGCCGGATGGCCGTTCTTCTCGACATCCTGCATGTCGCTGAAGCCCTTTTTCACCTCCGATTCGTGCGCGGCGGTGGCGCTCGCCAGGCTGTTCGCCCCCATCCACCAGCAGGTCAGCGCGATCAACAATGTGACGACGCTCAGCACCCAGAAATGATGCTTCTGCAGTTGGCGAAGTATGACTTTGACTTGGTCCATCGTGGCATGCCTTGATGACTAAGGATTGGCAGGTTCGGCAGCGGGCGCTTCGCCGGCCGGCGGTGCGGGGGCCTCTCCCGGTGGAGCCCCGGCAGGTGCTTCGCCCTCGGCGGGAGGTGTCGCGGGAGCTTCGCCTGCGGGCGCTTCTCCGGCAGGCGCATCCGCCGGCGGCGGCATCGGCTGTTCACCCTCGGCAGGAGGCGCGGCGTCGGCCGGGGGAGCTTCTTCGGTGGCGGGCGGAGCCGCGGCAGGTGCAGCGGGCTCGGCCGGAGTTGCCTCGGCGCCAGCAGCGCCTTCGGCCGCCGCTTCTCCCTCGGGCTTCTCCTCCTTGGGAGGTTCGTCGAGCCACAGCATTTGGACAATGAAATCGAAACGCGGTGCGGGAATCAGCTTCGGTTGGCCCGGCTGACCCTCTTCCTGCAACTCGATCTTGGCGTCCCAATCCACTTCGTAGTTCTGGCCGCCGTCGCCGGGGAGCACAACCGGCAGGATCAGACCTAGTTTCTTGAAATCGATTTCCGTCGGAGCGCCGGCCACGCGATCCTGCTCGGGAATCGAGACCTATCCAGCCTTCAAGTTTTTGATCAGCGTTTTGCGCACATGCCGCTCGCGGCTGTCGGCCGGATTCAACTTGTCATTGTGAAAGTGGTAACCGCGCAGCGAGATGATCCAGCCCGAGCCGGTGGGGGCGGGAACTTCCTCGGGCGTAGCCTCGGCCGGCGCGGCGGCATCGGGCGCAGCCGCGGCATCGGCCGGAGCGGCACCGTCGGCAGGCGGAGTGCCCTCGGCAGGTGGCGCACCCTCGGCCGGAGGAGCACCGTCGGCCGGCGCGGTCCCGTCAGCGGGGGCTGCCGCGGGCGCGGCTCCGGGGGGCGGCGTGGTCGGTTCAGGTTTGTCAAACGGCTGCACGGCCGTGTACCAGGCGGCCACGTCATCGAGATGCTGCGCCTGCATCGATTCGATGTTCAGCGAGTTGCGCTTCGAAAGATCGGCCGGCGGCGCCCCTTCATCAACCGGCAAGCATAAATTGATCGCCTTCCACATTTCGAGCCACCGCTCGCGCCGCTCAGGGGCCGGAATCAAACTCTGGCCGACTTCGTTCGTCTTCTTCAGATTTCCCTTGGCGGTTTCGAACGATGACTCGTAACCCCGCGCGCGGTCGACCACTTCCTTGGCCCGCGCTAACGCGGGTTGAAAGTAACCTTCGATCGTCACGCTGTTCCAGGCGCGCCAATATCCGAAATAGCTGACCGTGCAGCCCAGCAGCAAAGCCGCGGCGGCCCCCACGGCCCACGGCTTCTTGGCGCGGATCATCCGGTCCTTCATGATCTCGCGTGGCAGCAGGTTGGTCTGGATGGCCGCGGTCTTCAAGCCTTGCAGTGCCAGGCCGTAGCACACACCAAAGCTCAACACGTTTTCTTTGAAACTGGGCGCATCGACGACCGAAGCGCCGGTGAGTCCGCGGAAATTGTCGAGTTTGACGAAGTCGTAGCCCAGGTTCTGTGCCAAGTAGCGCTGCAGGCCGGGCAGCTTCATGGCATTGCCCAGGGCCAGGACCTTGCCGATCTTGGCGCGGCGATCAAGGTTCGAGAAATAACCAATCGAGCGCTGTACTTCGGTCAGCAGATCATTGAAGACCGGACGCATGGCCTGAAACAGCGCCTTCGGATCTTCGGCCTTCGCCGCGTTGCGTTTCAAATGCTCAGCCGTGGCAAAGGTGAGCTTCAGCTCCTTCGTCAGCGCTTTTGTAAAGTGGCTGCCACCGATCGGCACGCTGCGCTGCCAGACGCGAAATCCATTCGTCACCACCAGGTCGGTCGAATCAGTTCCTAAGGACAGCACGACCATCGAAGGGGGCGGGCTGTCGGGATCATATTCATTCGGCGGGGGCAAGTCCTGCATCTGGTCGAAGACAACGTAGTTGTACAGCGCCAGCGGCGTCAGCTGCACGACGTCGACTTCGATCCCCGCGTCGATAAACGGCTTCAAAGCGCGGTACACCTGGTCGCGCTTCATCGCGAACAGACCCACCTCGGTTTCGAGCGCGAAACCTTCCTCTTCGCTGCCGCCGACCATCTTCTGGTAATCCCAGACGACGTCCTCGAGCGAAAACGGAATCTGCTGCCGTGCTTCGTATTTGACGATGTCGGGAATCTTCTTCGATTCGACCGGCGGCAACTTGATGAAACGCGCCAAGCCGCTTTGCCCGGGGACCGAGACGGCCACGCGATCGCCGCGCACATTGTTGCGCGACAAGAATTGCGTCAATGCTTCCTGGACCAGTGCGACAGGATCGGCCTCGGGCTGGCTGAGAATCTTGGGGTATTCGACGAAGTCGAACGCATCGGCGACAAGCTGCCCGGGCTCGGTGCCGGGACGACAGCGCAACGCCTTCAGCGCGCACTGTCCGATATCAATACCCCAAACGGCATCACTTCTCGCCATGCCTGAATTCCTCTGTCTGATTCGCAGGCGGTATGAACCGCGACGACGGCGACCCCGGACCGGGAAACGGCCTCGAAGGGATTAGTGGGGTGCCGAGCCCTATTCCAAGTCCAATTATTGAGTTACATCTTCTAGTGTCAACAAGATTGAGCATGGGAGCAAGAGTCTGGTGGGCGATTTTGCCGCGTTTGTTTCCTTAGCATGCGAGCCATCGTCGCGCCCTATTGCAAGTGACCGTCAAAACCGGTCCCGCCCGCACGGCGCGGCTCGACTTCGCCCTGGGGGCGGGATATCGTGGACCTTCCCGCTTGCCCCTGCCGCGTGACTCTGTGGTCGCTCGCCCCAAACCGTTGACGCCATGAAATTTGACGAAGTTTGCGTCCTCCTTCCTTGCCATAGCCTGGAAGACTTTCCCACGCATTACGAGGGGGCGTCGGCCGAAGGTTTGCTGGCCGCGTGGTCAGCCCTGTGGCACCCAACTCTCTTGGCGG
>CAMFLN010000062.1 GCA_945957305.1 uncultured Planctomycetaceae bacterium
GCCGCGGCGAACTTGTTCATTTCGCGCGTCACGACCAAGCCGCGCCGATTGATTCGATTGCCCGGCCCGCTGGGAGGGACCTGGCTGACGCGCGACGTCGAAGTGGAAACGCCCGACCGCGATCCATTGCGTAATCCGATTAATGTTGAGGGATCGGCCGGCCCGCAAACGTTGCGTTATGACGCATCGGAGTGGTTCGCGCAGAAGGAGAACAAGTTTTGGCTGACGGCAGTCTTCGATGCGACGGGCCAGCGGCAAGATACGGTGAAGGACACGATTGCCAAGGATTCGCTCGCCCACGATGGCATTGTGCGGCCGCTCGTGTCGTGTGTCCGTTGTCACGAATTGGGAGGCGGTCAGGCGGGCATGCAGCCGTTTCAGGACGATCAGTTCCCGCTGCTCTCCGGCGAAGCGGCGATTCTCAAGAGTTATCTGCCGCACGTGGCGCAGCGCGTGGCCGAACTGTACGACCCCGTACGCATCGAGCGCGAACAAAAGCGCGATCGCGAGGATTATACGGCCGCCGTATTCCAGGCGACGGGCGTGTCGCCGCGCAATGCCGTCGATGCGCTGGCCAGAACTTATACCGACTTTGTGGACCGCCCCGTGACGCGCGCCGTGGCGGCGCGGGAATGCGGTTTGGATGAACCGCGGTTTCTGCTGCTCACGCGTCATGCCACTGATCCGGCGATCCTGACCTTGCGCGCCGGTGGTGCGATTCGCCGCGCGACGTACGAAGCGAGTTTTCCAGAGCTGATGTCACTAACCGCAGGACATATCGAAGGGACGAAGGCCAATGAACATCCGTAAGCAGCGTGCGAGAAAGGTAATCCGCAGCGGTCGCGCGATCGGGTTTATGCTCGTGATTGCCGGCTTCTTCAGCGGGGCCGCAAATGCCGCCCCTTGCCGCCATGACAGCGTGGCGATTCCCGCGACTGTCACATTGCCCGCGGGTTTTATCGCGGTGCCGCTGGCGGTGCCCGTCGCGTTGCCCAGCTATGTGCAATATCAAGCGCCTTGGGTGTCTTATGTCGCGCCCGTTGCTGCGAATCATGAACCAGCGCCTGTTGCAGCCGCTGCGGCACCGTCCCCCGCAACACGCGGCGCGACAGGAGCAACCACCTTGATCGCCGCGCAATGCGGCACCTGTCACGGTGGGGCGAAGCCCAAGGCCGACCTCGACCTGACCGGCGCGCTGGCTGATTCGATTCGCTTAAAGGCGATTGCCCGGCTGCTGTCGGACGATCCTGAGAAGCGTATGCCGCCGCAAAAGGAGCTTTCGCCCGAAAGCTTGGGGCACCTGATTCAGGAACTCTCGGCCCGCGACGAGTCCGTCGCGCCGTGAACGTTGTGATGTGACGATTGTTTGGATTTCTGTTTGTGCAGAAGGAGCAGAACGATGAATCGTAGCTTTGCAGTGAGTGTGGTCCTGATCGCGGCGGTTGCACTTGCGATCTCGGCCAGCGCGGCGTGCTCGGCTTGTCCGCCAGTGGCCGTGGCGCAGACGGCAGCGAGTGTTCCGGCGCTGGCCGTGGTGCAACCAGTCCCGGTTGTGCAGCCGGTCGCAATGCCGGTTGCCGTTGCTCAGCCGGCATTGGGCTTGAGTTATCCCGCGACGAGCGCGGCCGGGCTGGCGTTAAGTGCCGTGCAGCCCTTGGCCCTCGCGCAGCCGGTGGTCGCTCAGGCGAGCCTGGCGGCGCAAGCCACCGCGATCGGCGGATCATGCGCTCGTGCGAGTGCAGGGGCTGGCGCCTGTGCCGGTGGCCGGCGAGGGATTTTGCCGCGGCAACGCGCCGTTTCGCGTGTGGTGGTTCGTTAGATCAGGCTGATCGCGGGCGCAGCGGTGAATCCAGGAGGACACCGCTGCGCCCGGCCGGACGGTCATCGCAATCTTGGCGGCGGCCTCGCCCGAGCAAATCTCCTCACCGACGAGACTTTGATCATGCAGATACGTGACCGCATCCGCGAATTCCGGCGTGTTCCCGCGTCGCAATTGCGTCCTCATCCGCGCAATTGGCGCACTCATCCCGAAAAGCAGCGAGACGCCTTGCGCGGCGTACTGGCCGAAATTGGCTATGCCGGCGCGTTATTGGCTCGCGAGTTGGACGACGGGTCGCTGGAGTTGATCGACGGCCATCTGCGGGCCGAGACGACGCCCGACGCCGAGGTGCCGGTGCTCGTCCTCGATCTCTCGGCCGAAGAAGCAGTGAAGCTGCTCACAGTGCTTGATCCCTTGGGCGCATTGGCCGGCACGGACCACGAACGCCTGGCAGCGCTGGTGGCCGAGGTTGAAACGCAAAGCGAAGCGGTTCGCGCGTTGTTGGATAGTTTGATTGATCAGTCGCAGCAGCCGTCATTGGTGCCAGAAGCAGCAACGCCGGAAGCGCCCGCGCTGACTGAGCTGTTTCAATTGGTCGTCGAGTGTTCCGGCGAAGCGCAACAGAAAGAACTTTTCGAACGACTGACGGCTGAAGGATTCTCGTGCCGTGTCCTGGTTTTATAGCGAGTGCCGCTCTGGAGTCACGCGGAACCCGCGAGTTGTTTGCCTTTTCATTGTTCTCGTCAGCGGAGCGAACGATTGCCCACTTTCGAAGTCACGGCCGAATGCCCGGTGCATGATTCGTTTCGCGTGCGACAGGTCGCCGGCATGTTCGACGTCCCGTTGTCGCGGAAGGCGGCTAGCGTGTTCCGCGCCGAACTCCCTGCGCTCGCCGAACCGTGGCAAATTGGCTTGATCGTTGGCCCCTCGGGCAGCGGCAAGTCGACAATCGCTCGCCGCGTGTTTGGCGAACAACTTTACGCCGGCCACGCCTGGCCCACGGATCATGCCGTGATCGATGCCATGGGAGACTTGCCGATCAAGAGTATCACCGGCCTGTTTACCTCGGTCGGTTTCAGTTCGCCCCCGTCCTGGATCAAGCCGTACGCTGTGCTGAGTAACGGAGAGCAGTTTCGCTGCGACCTGGCGCGAGCATTGTCCGTCGGCTGTGCCAGCGAGGAAACTGCTGCAACGCATCCATCGCCGAGCCTGTCTGCAGCTACGCAGGATGATCCGCTGGTTGTGTTTGACGAGTTTACGAGTGTCGTTGACCGCAACGTGGCGCAGGTCGGCTCGGCCGCTGTCGCTAAGGCGATTCGTTCCTCCGCGCTCCGCTGCCGGTTTGTCGCGGTTACTTGCCATTACGACATCGCCGAATGGCTGACGCCGGATTGGGTTGTGGACATGGCGACGGGTCAATGCCAGCGGAGGAGTCTTCGGCGGCCGGAAGTCCGCCTCGAACTCTTTCGTTGCCACCGTCGTGCGTGGGACATGTTTGCGCCTCATCACTATTTGAATGGAAAGCTCGCGCCGACGGCGCGCTGCTTCCTGGCTTTGTGGCGCGGCGTCGCCGTGGGATTCTGTGCCACCATTCCCTTGATCGGGCGGCGCGGCCACTGGCGCATTACGCGCGTGGTCACATTGCCGGACTATCAAGGAATCGGGATCGGCATGCGCCTGGCCGAGGGAGTCGCGCAATGGCATCGCGACCAGGGGTTGCGCATCAATATCACGGCCAGCCACCCCTCGGTGTTGAAACACTGCGCAGCCTCGGCCCGCTGGCGGCTGGTGCGCCTGTTGAAGTCGGGATCGCGTAACGCGCGGGCGTTCATTCACAACTACTGCGGATCCAGTGGGCGAGCGGTGGTCTCGTTCGAATACCTGGGTTCTGACGCCGTGGCGGGAAGGCAGCACGCATGACAGCCCCCATCGACATGATGAAGCAGATCGAAATATGCGCGATCGTCGCGGTAGGGGGCAGCCTGCGCACGGCGGCGAAGCATGTCGGTTTCACGGTCGCGTCAATTCGTCGCCTGGCTGCGGAAGATGAGGATTTCGCCCTCCGCTTGCAGCGCGCGGAATCTGATTTCGAGGTAATCCATCTGTCCAACATCCGGCAGGCCGGCAAAAAGTCGTGGAATGCGTCGGCCTGGCTGCTAGAGCGCGTCTATCCCGAGCGATTTGCCCGCCGCCGGCCGCGCACCATTCCCCTCGAGCAGTTGCAAGACGTGTTCGATAACCTGGCCGAAACCATCAAGCAGGAAGTGCTCGACGCCGAGCGCTGCCAGCGCTTGATCGAGTGCATGACCCGGTTGTTGGAAAATCTCAAGGCCGGCCCGCAGCGGAAGAGGTCCTCATGACCGCAGGTGGTCGGCATGATGACGCGCGCCGGCAGCCGCGCCTCGGTGAACCCAGCGACGATTCGTCGCAGGAGGGTTACGCCTACGATCCTCTGGCGACGTTGGGCGAGCAAGAAGAGTTTGTCGTGGCGATGCTCTTGCGCCGCTTTCAGCGCTACGCGCGCATCGCCCGCGGCGAATCGCAATACTCCGGTGGACTGTTGGCCTGGGCCCAACGGTATCTGCCTGAACATTTCCGCCTGCCCCCTTCGGCGATGCACCGCTGGCTCGAAACCGAAATCGAGCGCGCCACGTTCATGCGCGGTACGAAAGTCAATGCGATCGGCCCGCGCGGCGCCGCCAAATCGACCGTGGCCTCGCTGGCGTGCCCGCTGCGCGCGGCGGTCGAGGCGAGCGAGCCGTACATTTGGATTGTGTCCGATACCAAAGACCAGGCGGCCAGCCACTTGGAAAACATCAAGGCCGAACTGATCGACAACGAACAGCTGGCCGCCGATTATCCCGAGGCGGCCGGCAAGGGGCCGGTGTGGCGCGCGACGTCGATCCGCCTGCGCAACGGCGTCGCCATCGAAGCCTTTGGAACCGGCCAACGGATACGTGGACGCCGCCGCCGCGCGCATCGCCCTGCGCTGATCATTTGCGATGACTTACAAAACGACGGACACATCGAATCCGCCCTGCAGCGGGAGCACTCACGGCAGTGGTTTCACGGCACCTTGCTCAAGGCGGGGACCGCCGAGACGAACGTGCTGCACCTGGCCACGGCGCTGCATCACGACGCCCTGGGGCTCGAACTGCAACGGACGGCTGGCTGGCGCTCGCGTATTTTCCGCGCCATCGAGCGCTGGCCCGACGACATGTCCGCCTGGCAACAGTGGGAGGACATTTACACGGCCGTCGAAAACCCTGAGAGTCCGCAGTTGGCGCGGAGATTCTACGAGACGCGGGCGGCGGCGATGCAGGAAGGCGTCCGGCTGTTATGGCCCGAGCGCGAAGACCTGTACACCTTGATGCAAATGCGTGTGGAAAGTGGCCGCACCGCCTTCGAACGCGAAAAGCAAGGCTCGCCGGTCAATCCCGAGGCGTGCGAGTGGCCTGAGTCGTATTTTCATTCCCACATCTGGTTCGATGACTGGCCGCAGCGGTTATCGCTCAAGGTCTTGGCGCTCGACCCCAGCAAAGGGAACGATGCCCGCCGCGGAGATTACTCGGCCTTTGTGCTGCTCGGGCTGGGCGCCGACGGCCTGTTATATATCGAGGCCGATTTGGCGCGCCGCCCAACGCCGCAGATCGTGGCCGATGGCGTCGAGTTGTGCCGCACGTTTCGTCCGGACGTACTGGTGATTGAAACGAACCAATTCCAGGACTTGCTCGGTCGGGAATTCGCCGCTGAGCTGACCCGTCAGGGCATTGTCGATGTGCAGCCATGGTCGATCGATAACCGCGTCAACAAGCTCGTGCGGATTCGCCGTCTAGGCCCGCATCTCTCGCAGCGGCGGCTCCGTTTCAAGAGCAATTCTCCGGCCACGCGACTGATCGTGGAGCAATTGCAGCAATTTCCAATCGCCGACCACGACGACGGCCCGGACGCCTTGGAAATGGCGTTGCGCATGGCCGGCGAGTTGACCGAGAAGCCAGCCTTTGATGACGGACTGGGGTGCCGCCTGCCGCTGTCGTCGTGACCGAGATAACACGTCACTTTCGGTACTTCGAGGAGAATCGACTATGACTCAGGAAATACCCCGCGATGCAGCGCAACATTCTCCCGCCACGAGCGGAGCATCATGCCCGCCGGATGCGGCCGCGCGCCTCGAACAGCGCGTGTGGGAAGCTTGCCAAGGCTTGTACGACAACCTGGTCGACCCACGCGACGCGCTCTGGGACGAAAGCGGCTGGTGGCAGGTGGTGGGGAACGACCTGCAGCGCGGCGGAGCAGCGGCGGTGCCGTTTTCGACCGAGGCGGAACATCGGCAGATTCGCCACGAATGTCGGGGACTGGCGGTGACCAACGAGTTCGCCATCAACGGCCATGAAAATCGCATCAACTATGTCATCGGCGCTGGGCACAATTATCGCGCCACCCGCCGGGCGGGCGTCACTGCGCCCGACGAGCTGCTCGTCGCGGTGCAAGCCGTGATCGACGAGTTCGTGATGACCAATCATTGGCATCGGCGGCAGCAGGAAATCGTACGGCGTCGTGATCGCGATGGTGAAGCCTTCTTGCGGTTCTTCGTCGATCCTGATGGCTCGCTGCGCGTCCGCTTCGTCGAGCCGGGCCAGGTCGCAACCCCGCCGCAGGCGACGACCGATCCCGCCAGCAGCTTCGGCATCGTTACCGATCCGCAGGATGTGGAGAATGTGTTTGGCTATTACGTCGATGGCTCCTTTGTCGACGCCAGCGAAATGCAACATCGGCGGGCGAATGTCGACGGCAATGTGAAGCGCGGCCTGCCGCTGTTCTATCCGGTGCGTAAAAATCTGCGCCGGGCCGAGAAGCTGCTGCGCAATATGAGCGTGGTGGCCGAAATCCAATCGGCAATTGCCCTGGTGCGCCGTCATCAGAACGCCACGCGCAGCGCCATGCAGCAATTCGTAGCCAACCAGGCGGATGCCAACACCGGCGCGGCAGGGGGGCGTAGCACCAGTTGGCAGCATTTCGCCCCCGGAACGATTCTCGATACGCAGGCCGGCATCGAATACGACTTTCCGGCCCAAGGGCTCAATGCCGGCAGCTACGTCGCGGTCTTGCAGGCCGAGTTGCGCGCCATCGCCGCGCGATTGGTCATGCCGGAGTTCATGCTTTCGAGCGACGCGTCGAACGCCAACTATTCGTCGACCATGGTGGCCGAAAGTCCCGCGGTGCGCATGTTCGAACGGCTGCAAGCTGAACAAATCGAGGCCGATATGGAAGTCATGCGGCTGGTGATTCGCGCCGCCGAACGTGCGGGACGACTGCCCAGCGATACTCTTGCGCAGGTCGATGTCCAAGCAGCCGCACCCCCCTTGGCCGTACGTGACAATCTGAAAGACGCGCAAGTCTCGCGCATCGAATACCAATCAGGCATTCTCTCCCCGCAAACGTGGAGCCAACGTCGGCGGCTGGACTATGCGCAAGAGCAAGCGAACCTGCAGGATCATCGCCAGTCAGGCAGTGCAGCGCAAGGGGCGCAGAACAGCACGCCTCGTGGCGACGAAATGTAATCGCAAATAGGGTGGCAATCACACGCAGATGGCTGAAACGTTTCTTGAAAAACAATGTTAAGTTGCTAAGATGCCGCTCATGATTAAACCCTGTCACACGCCGGCCAACGAGCTCAAACAGTCGCGAGCCGTAGATGTCTGGCGCGAGACATTGGTGGAAGTGGCGCGGCGCGGATTTTATGGCACGGCCGGCATCGAGATCTCGGTGCAAGACGGCACCATTCAGACGATCCGCCGCATCGTCGACCAGATCGAACGATGAAGTGAAGCAGCCGCTGTAGTTGCTCACGAGAACGTTGCCGGCGACGCCGCCGGCGGCCGCAGAACGCAGAACTAAAACAATCAGGTATCCGCTGGGCCTGTCGCAAAACAGGTATCAGCCAGGAGCCCATCAAGAACCGCACGGTTCGCGATGGGCTTTTTTTGTTGGGCGCACGTCCAGGAGAAACCTTATGTCGGAACCGTTGCAGGAGTTCATCAGCTCGCGTGGCGTGGCGCTGCGCGTCGATCGCGACGCAGGCATCATCCGCGGCGTGAAGATTCTGGGGATCGAGTCGCAGAACGGCCGCAGCTACTTGCCCGAGGCGCTCGCCTCGGCCGTGCCGTTGTATGAAGGGGCCAAAGTCAACATCAATCATCCCAAGGTGGCGCCCGGCGCGCCGCGCGACTATCAGGATCGGATTGGGGCGATTCACGGAGTGACTGTGCGGGCGGGCGACGGCCTCTTTGCCGATTTCCATTTCAATCCACAGCACACGCTGGCCGGCCAGCTGGCCTGGGATGCTGAGCACGCTCCCGAGAATGTCGGCTTTTCGCACAACGTTCTCGCCCGTACCGCCAGGCGCGGCGACCGAGTGGTGGTCGAAGCGATCACGAAGGTGCAGAGCGTCGACCTGGTCGCCGATCCCGCGACGACGCGCGGCCTGTTCGAGCAACGAAACGCGCCGCCGGTCGACCGGGGCACTTCGGCTTTCCTCTGGGAGGAAGTGACACTCGCGAATCTTGAGCGACAACGACCGGACCTGGTCGAAGCTTTGTCCGGCGAACGTGCGCGCGAGATCACTCGCCTGCGTGCGCAACTCGACGAAGCGCGAGTTGCCGATGTGGTAAACGCAAAACGCGCCTTGGCACAGCGGCTGCTCGCCGAAGCGCGACTTCCTGATCCGAGCAGTGATTCCGGGTGGGCGCGAGAAATCGTGAGCGAGGCCTTCTACGAGTCGTTGTTGGCGGCGGCGGATGAAGCGGCAATGCGCCGCCTGGTGCAAGAGCGCGCCCGGCTGATCGCAACAATTGCCGGCCTGCCGCGACAAGGAATCTCCGTTGGCCAGCGCCCGGTCGCCCGCGATCAGCAGGTGGTCGAGGCCTGGCCCACGCAAATCGACGTCGACGAGTTTGTCAGGTCGATTACCTGACGCCGCGCGACGTGAGCGAAAAGTGTGAATTGTTCTTACCTCAGGAGACCGACGCGATGGCAGACGTGATGCGATGGAGATACGGAGAAACGTCTCCGGTAATGCTTCCCGTGCAATCGGCGACCGTGATCGAGATTGGCGATCTTGTCTATCTCAGCACCGATCATGCGTTGCCGGCCGCCGCGCAAGCGAACCAAGGTTCGAAGGCCGCGAACCAACAGTTGTTTCACAACAACTTCGCGGGCGTGGCCATGCAACATTCGGCCAACGGCGACACTTCCCCCATTCGAGTGGCCACGACCGGCGTGTTCGCTTTCGACTGTGCCATTGCCACGTTCGAGGTCGGCGCCTTGGTCGGTGCGGAACAGCCGACCGGCGCCACGGTGTTGAAGAACCAGGTCGTCGCCAGTGTCGCCGCCGAGAATCTCGCCATCGGTCGTTGCACTAAGCGCGTAAATCCCGCCGGCACGAGCCTGCTGGTCGAAATCGTGGGCACCGTGTCGCACGGCGGTCCGCAGGCCAAGGCCTAAGCATTCGCTGGCGAGTCACGCAGTTAGCAGAGCGGAAATCATTCAAACGTGCCCACGCTCCGTTGCAGCAAGCATGCGGGCGCTGGCTAAAAGATGTGAGGAGAGCGCAGTGACGATCAAATATCGCGAGCTGAAGCGGCGTTATGATTTTACGGGACCACAAAATACG